>NZ_AZXX01000068.1:0-779 GCF_000512995.1 Lachnoanaerobaculum sp. MSX33
ATCCCTTTGCAATACCATATAATACAGTGTATTTCCTTGCCTTCTTTAGTAAGTATAATTTCAGCTCTTTTTTCATTCTTTTTCAGCTTTCCGTTATATTTCCAACCGTTTGATAAAAACTCGTCCAATGGGCAAGGCATTTGGTATAAAGAACCGTCAAGCTTGAATATATAATCGTCTATAGATTTTCCCATAGTCATAGGCTTTTGATACTCACCCCAATCACTTCCGAAAAAAAGCTCCTCATTTTCACAACTCGTTTTTTCAGACTCTATTGGAGTAACCATTAAGTAGTCTGCACTATATCCACCAAATATACTTTGCTCATTCTTATGAAGTCTGACATCTACATTCTCTATATACATATAAGAAAAGGGATTATATATTTTGTATCTTACGGTAAGTTTTCCATCTTCCTCTACTATAAATTCCCAGTCTCTAAATTCTATAGAATTGTCACTTCCTCCTCTTGCATATAACGGCATTTCAAATATGTCTTCAGATTCCATGTACTGACTGTAATTTTGTGAGAGGTATTGCCATACTTCTACTGTAGACAATGCACCTGCCATTTTTAATACAATCTCTGCATTCTCAATATTTATAAACTTCCTATCATCTTCAAAAATAACATAATTTTTCAAACTGTTTTTAAAGATATTTTCATATTCCATTTCATTTAAAATATCAAGAAAGTTTGCCTGCTTTTCTTTAGTATCCAGTACACTTCCATTTCCTAAAATATTGGAGGCTCCACCATGAGACACATGCAAAGTCTG
>NZ_AZXX01000069.1:0-1369 GCF_000512995.1 Lachnoanaerobaculum sp. MSX33
GAATCCCATTGATAATCGTCATCATCCCATTTTCTTTTCCAATGATCATTAATAAAACTAATACTAAAACTTTCGCCTGTACTTAATTTATCTTTTTCTTTACTGCCCTTGTGTCAAGTATTGGATACATTTTATTAAATTTCCAATCTGCTTCACTTCTATCTTAACTTCAACACCGGATTTTTCAATAGGTTATTAATAAGGTCTGTATAAATCATCTGATCGACCACTTCCGTTATGCTTGTGATTCTTTGCCCTGCATCTTTGGAAGATGCTCCACAATGATAGATTCTCTGATGTTCGGTATTCCAGTCGATAATAATGTATCTGTCATGAAACTCTCCACCGGATTTTTGGAATGTTATCTTTCTAAACGGATACTCCTTACAAAAATCCTGATATTCAAGGGTATGAAGTCCTTTGCCGATGTTATCACTGAATATAATGACCTTTACCGATGAAGGGACATCTTTTAACAAGACCAAGGTTTTCACTCCGATGTAGTTATCGACGATATAAATACTCTTTTTCGCTATGCTGTAAATGTCCTTATAAGCAAGATTCGCTTCGACCGGCTGTCCATTCAAAAGTAAAAATCCATATTTGAGCTGTGGATTGCTAAGGTCGAGAATCAAATCAGACAGCTCAGATTTATGCACCACGTTATTTAAGGTGTCCATCACTTCTGCTACCTGATCTTCCACATCTCTTAAATCTCGTCTTAAATTCTGCATTTCCACGACATTACTTGTGATCTGCATCGAAAGCTGTAAAAACTCTCTTTTCCCAATCAACCCTTGATTTTCTACGATGTAGTCTTTCATCTTCTTAAAGGTACGAATCAGAGCTTTACTCTGCTTGACCGCAAGCTCTCCTTTGAGAACTGTCATCAGCATTTAGATTCCCTGCTCGGTAAAAGCATGAGGATTGTACTTAATATTACTACCTCTTCCTACACTCTTATTCAAGGTCACATTTTGTGACCTTGAAAGTTCAGATACTTCCTCGTCAGTTAATCGGAACATAAAATCTTCATCAAATTTTTCAATATTCCTTTTTACTTGCTGATTAAAAGCTTTTGTTTCATACCCATAAATCTCTGCCAGTTCAAAATCAAGCATAACTTTCTGTCCCCTAATAATATAAATCTTTTTTACAAGGGATTCATGATTTACAAGCATCATCTCGTCTTTTTTATCCATCTTTTTCATCACCTTCCTCAAATCTCCAAACAATCTCAACCGTATTCTTATCATAAACATAGATTTTGTCTATGACTTCGTTTATCCAGTCTAAAACAAGTCCTCCTTTTGCTACCTCTTCTCTTAGCTTATCCACATTCAGATGATGTTGGTGTTAGAATATATTT
>NZ_AZXX01000070.1:0-14292 GCF_000512995.1 Lachnoanaerobaculum sp. MSX33
CCCCCTTTATCTTTATCCTACTGTATTTTGGTCATTTTACCGGTGGAGTCCACATAGTAATTGTCGATCCACTGATCCACAGCTAATGTTCCATTGTCATTTAAGTAATACCAAGAGCCTGAAGACTTAATCCAACCTGTCTTCATGATGCCGTTCTTATCTAAAAAATAAGTCTGATCATTGTAACTGATAAAGCCTGTAGCGGGTTTACCTGAACCATCAACAACTTTCCACTCACTGCCTGTCTGACTCCATTTAAAGGAGTTAGCGTCTGTAATTTTCATGGCAGCATAGCCGGGTACAGCAACAGTCATGGAAATAGTGGCAGTAAGCAATAGCATAGATATAGTTTTCTTAAACATAACTGACCTCATTTTCCATCAATATATTCAAACTACATTTTTGTAGCTTGTTCTATCATTATAGCAATATTTTTTCGATTGAAAAGGGAATAAATATAATGGTAAGAAACTGTAAGAAAAAAGAAAGAGATTTTAGGGGAGTTTTTATTTTTGAATTAAAAAAGGATATACAAAATGTTACACTATACACGGGTAAACTTATGGAGTATAACACACCCTTGCTCCGGCATAATTCTTCGATGATTTCAAAGATTCGAAATTTAGTTGCAAAAATCTGCTACCACTTATAATCTCTTAAACAGCATTCTGCTGTGTTTTTTGTGGTCGGCACTGATTTATATACTCACCTTATTTTATTGTATGATTATATCAGAAATATTGTATTTATGCGAAATTATCAACAAAGTCCACTGGTTATAAAAAAATTATGAATATTTTTTAGATATTTATATTTGGAAACACAATTCTTTCTATGTAAGCTGCCTTTGTCCCGGGTGCAAGGGCTGTTGGAGCTTGATATAAAACTTTCTAAAGACGAGCAATTGGCTGTTTTAAATATAAACAAGACTATACTGAAAGTGACAGAAATGTCACTTTTTGTTATGTCTATAGATTTTTCAAAATCTAACATTCCTGTATTATTGGCGCATAAAAATAAAAAGATTTAGGCTGAACTAAATTGGTAAAAGTTTTTAATTTAGCTTTTTTTCAATATCTGCTCTAATCTGTTCTGATTATTCCTATGAACCCAAGTAAAATAAGTCTTTCCAACATATACTTATAAAACTCCCTATGCAGTCCTATCATCTCACTCCTTGCCTTCATCGAATGCCGGTACATAAATTTATCACTGAAACTGCTTTTAAATAAAAATCTTAAAGCAAAAGCTAATATCTTAACAGGTACTACTATAAAAATATTAAGCTTCCAAGGAGAGATCTCTCCCAAATCTTTTTTCAAAAAGATAAAATTTCTTTTTAATCTTTTTGCTGTTTTTTGTAGTATATTTTTTTCAAGTCCCACCTTTTTAGGACATACAGCTTCATAATATGCATCTGCAATAGGTATTACCATTGCTAAATGACAAAGTTGCCACTTATACATATCTCTTATTTCCTTATAGGGGATTTTTGATTTTTTAAATATTTTGGCAAGATATTTGCTTCTTTTGGTCTTTACACCTGTGATTTCTCCAAATGTTGTTAACTGTATAAATCTTGGAGTAAGTGAAGCATACAGTATATCATCGGTGATGCTGCCCCCTGCTCCCGGAAATGCGGGAAGTATCCTGCCCATACCGGCTATTTTCTCAAGTTCTTGATATTCAAAAAGGTTATTTACCATAGTTACTATACATTTACTTTTATTTGTTCTTAGTTCCGTCAATGCTTTTTTAAGTTGATCGTTTCTGACTGTCAGGAAAATAAAATCATAAATATCAGTATCTGAAAGTTTTGAACATAGCTTAACTCTAGCTTTTTTGATATTTTTATTTTCTAAATATAACAGTCCCTTTGATCTTAGCTTTTCTAATCTGGGACCTCTTGCATAGATGCTGACATCATAACCCGCATTGGAAAATATTACCGCATATAATGAACCTATTACACCTGCTCCATATATTAATATTCTCATACCCATATTGTTTTGATATCCTTTCATCAATAAAACATTTGATTCAAATATATCATATAAACACTATTATTACCATTCTGGTTATCGTACACGGGTAATATATTTCCATTGTGAAAAATGCTGAAAATTATTTTTCAATTTTATTAGGATTGATTCGGTTAGTGTAGTTTTTGTCGGTAAATTTACGTAAATACAACATTTCTGATTTGAGTACATGAATCATATTTCCGGTAAGATTGAATAGTTTTTAGCCTTACAAGAAACATTATGTAAGGAAAAGGATGAGTTCTATGAGATCTTATGCAATATCAACAAGCTATGTATAAAGACGGAATAGCAACTAATAATGAACCTTGACAGCTTAATAAATACTTACAAACTCTGCCTGAGAGAAGTCCACCTACTTTTAGATGTATCATGATTGTTATAGCGTCATGGACTAAGTTTAAATATTTATATCACAGTTTTTAATTTAAATATTGTGCCGTGAATAATTCAGGTTAATGTTTAAGTCTTTATAAAATCTTCAACATATATCTATTAACTTGACAGGTAGATAAATGTTATACTATAAAATATTTTAAAGACTAAATTTAAAGGATAAAAATATGACATTTAAAATATGTATGATTGAAGATGATTCCGATCTTGCAAATATTGTAAGGGAACATCTTATAAGATATGATTTTGAAGTTTTTATTTGTGAAGATTTTAAAAATATTGATAAGTTTATTGAAAAGCACAGCCCTAATTTAATCCTGCTTGATATCAATATCCCATACTATGACGGTTTTTACTGGTGTAGCGAAATCAGAAAAGCGACGAAGGTTCCCATCATATTTATGTCTGCAAGAACCGAGGATTATGATCAGGTCAGGGCAATTATGAGCGGAGGTGATGACTATGTTACAAAACCGTTCTCCTATGAACTTTTACTTGCAAAAATCAATTCTCAACTCAGAAGAGCCTATGGCGAATACTCCGGAGGAGAATCGGCGCTTGAACTTGGAGACTGCTCCTTTAATAAGCTGCGCTTTACACTAAAATGCAAAGATAATCAGATTGATCTTGCAAAAAATGAGGCAATCTTAATAGGTATCTTGTTTGAGAGCTATCCAAATGTGGTAAGTCGTGAGAAAATACTTTCTGAAATCTGGGACAGTGATATGTTTGTAGAAGAAAACACCTTGAATGTAACTGTCAGCAGGGTAAGAAAGAAGCTTAAGGATCTGGAATCCGGACTACAGGTAATAA
The DNA here is from genome assembly GCF_000512995.1 of Lachnoanaerobaculum sp. MSX33. Lineage (NCBI taxonomy): Bacteria > Bacillati > Bacillota > Clostridia > Lachnospirales > Lachnospiraceae > Lachnoanaerobaculum > Lachnoanaerobaculum sp. MSX33. The sequence continues at coordinate 3,252 of NZ_AZXX01000070.1, forward strand.
CCGTAAGGGGTATGGGCTATAAGGTGGAATATGAAAAATAAAGATAGCTTAAAATTATTTTTTTCAGACAATATCTTACTTTGTATGATTGTATTCCTGACACAATTATTTTTCTTTGGTATCTTATTTTTTATTAAGGGAATATGGTTTGATGAGATTTTTTATTTCGGATTCTTAGTATTTTTTATGTTGAGCTTATTTATTTTAATCAGGCTTTATAAAACAGGTAGGATATATGAAAAGTTCTTACTAAAAAGCCCTATTTTAAATGATTATCTGATTGAAGAGCCAAGAAGTGAACTTGAAAAAAATTATAATATAATGATTGAGGAAATAATAAAAAATAGCAGCGATAAGGAAATAGCACAAAAGCAGGATAAAAGAATACAAAAGATTATGATATACAGATTTGTCCATCAAATGAAAACACCTCTGTCGGTGTTGAAGCTTATTTGTGAAAATCACAGTGATGAGGATGATTATAAAAAGATAGGCAGAAATATAAATACTTTGGAATACAATCTGAATCAAATCCTTGATATCTACCGTTTGGATGAATTTAAAAATGATTTTGTATCCGAAAAAGTAGCTCTTAAGAGTATTTGCAAGGAATGTATCAATAGCTTAAAGGATTATTTTATAACATCTCAAATATATCCGAGGCTTGATATAAATGATGATATCTATGTGTATTCAGACTCCAAATGGTTGAAATTAGTTATTCACCAGCTCCTCACCAATGCGGTAAAATACAGTAATATCGGTCAAACAGTAAATGTAAGTGCGCAGAAAAATGGAGATAAAGTTTACCTCTCTATCATTGACCATGGTATAGGAATAGAGTCTGCTGATTTGAAAAATATTTTTGAACTGTTCTATATAGGGAAAAACGGAAGAAATAATGCCGATTCCAGCGGAATAGGACTTTATATAGTCAAAAAGGTCAGTGAATATCTGGGACATAAAATAGAGGTGAAATCAAATATAGATGACGGCACAACAATGACCATTATTTTTTAATAAAATCCATATACCGGTAATATTACAAAAATGTAAGCTTTTGTAATATTACCGGATTTTTATTTTATATTTCATCTGCTAAAATCATGGCATAGATTAAAATATTTAATTTAAAAAGACCTTGGAGAGGGTTATTAAAACTACTACTAAAACTTTTGGAGTAAAATATGATATTAAAAGTTTCAAATCTTGAGAAAATATATAAGGGAAAGATATCATTCAAAGCCCTGGAGAATATAAATATGGAAGTTTCCAAGGGTGAATTTGTTGCTATAATGGGCCCCAGCGGAAGCGGAAAAAGTACCTTTTTAAATACTATATCCACTATTGATAAACCCACTTCAGGTTCGGTTTTAATTGCGGGTAAAAATCCCTATGAAATGAATTCCAAACAGCTTTCAACATTCAGGAGAAAAGAACTGGGCTTTGTATTTCAGCAGTTTAATTTAATAAATACCTTAACAGTCGGAGAAAATATAATACTTCCTCTTACACTTGATAAGGCTGATATTAAAACAATGAAAACAAAACTTGAAGAAATCAGTGAACTTCTTGGTATCTCCCATTTACTTCATAAAAGGACCTATGAAATATCAGGGGGACAGGCTCAAAGAGTGGCTATAGCAAGGGCTGTAATAAATGAACCTTCCATACTGCTTGCAGACGAACCGACCGGTAATTTGGATTCAAAGGCGGCAAAGGATGTGATGAAGCTTTTTAAAAAACTTAATGAATCCATGAATGTAACCGTTATTATGGTAACCCATGATCCCAATATCGCATCATATTCAGATAAAACCTATATCATAAAAGACGGCAATATTTATCAGGAGATCATTAACAGAAATGATGATAAAAACTATAAAAGAGAGATAATGAACACTATGAGTTTGCTTGGAGGTGATGAAATTGACATTATTTAATTTTGCATATAATAATATAAAAAGAGATTTTAAAACTTATTTATATCATTTTTTAAGCTGTGTATTCTCTGTTTTTATCTTCTTTTTATTTTCAAACCTTGCCATGCATCCGGCATTAAAAATAGTGGATTCGGGAAGCACTATAGGTATTATATTATTTATGGCAAGTATAATATCCATGCTTTTTTCCTTTGTACTGATTTTATATTCTGTGGGCAATTTTTTAAAAAACAGAAGTAAACAATTTGCAATACTGAATATTATAGGTGCAAGTAACGGGCAGTTTAATACACTGATTTTTTTTGAAAATATAATAATTTCAATATTTGCACTGCTTATCGGAATAATAATGGGATTGATTTTTTCAAAAATATTTTTAATGATTGCACAATCACTGATAGACGGATTAAATTTATACTTTTATTTTCCTCTTACTCCGCTGATACTCACTATTTTTTTAATGGGCGGATTGTTTTTACTTATATCATTGATTGCTCCTGTGATTTTAAGAAAGAAAAAAATAATAGACCTATTAAAAAAAGAAGAACTGGCTGAAAAAAATCATTTTCTGCTTTCACTGACAGCTGTTATTATTATATTGCCCATTACAATTTATTTACATATACAAAAGAATTTTTCCGGCTTTATCTATATATTTGAAATACTTGCCGGTATAAGTTTTTCATACTTTATTTATAATCTGATTTTTAATATCTATAATTTTTTTATGGAAAAAAGCGGGCGTATTTATATAAAAAATAATTTGATAAAGTTAAGTAATTTTAAGTATAAAATAAATACAAATATAAAGACCATGGCAGCCTCTATGATATTATTTTCCATAATACTGACCTCCTTTGTATATATAGTGGGTGCACCGCTTAGTATATCAAAAGATACTCAAAAGATAATGCCCTATTCATATATGTATGCAAACTGGGAAGATGAGGAAAAGGGTGCAAAAAAGGCTGAGCTGATATCAGAGGAACTTAAATCTATAGGTAGCTTTAAGGAACTTACAATATCCTATGCCAAGCTTAAAAACAAGGTAAGAACGGTAAGACATATTATTTTATCCAATACTATGTATAATGAAGTAGCTGATTTCTTAAACAGAGAAAAGATAAATCTCTCAGATAATGAATATTTCCTTATAGGCGTGGATGGCAAAAAAAATCCTGTTTTATCCGATACAATAAAGGATTTGATTTCGGGCTATGGCATCACTAAAGAAGCAGGATTCGATAAAAAAATAATTTCAATATCCGGCTATTTTACAAGTGTTACCGTTGTTTCGGATAAAAACTATGAGTCATTATCACAGGTTTTGGTAAAAGACAGAATATATGCTTTTACACAGAGTGATTTAACAAATGGAAGTATTAAAGATTTGGAGGCTCTAAAAAATATTATAGGATTTGAAGATGGGAAAGAAAGCCTGATGTCTTACAGTCTTTATTATGATATTGAAAACCTTACAAGAAGGCTGGTTTCCTATGTGGGAAGTATACTATGTATATCCTTTTTAATAGGAATAGCAAGTATTATCTACTCAAGACTTTACTCCTTTGTGGATGAAGAAAGTAAAAAATACAGTATTATGATAAAAATAGGACTTGGCAAAGCCGAGTTAAAGGATATACTTGCAAGTACATTGAGATGGCTTTTCGTTCTTCCCTTTATGACGGCGCTTGTTATATCATGGATAATTATAGGCATTATAAATCAATTGACATTAACCTCCTATACAGGTCTGGCTGTAATTTGCAGTTTTATATATCTACTTACAGAATTGATTTTATATATAATTATAAAAAGAAAATATCAAAAGAAAATTTTTGATAATATTTATGAAGCATAATTAAAACTCGGTTTTTATACACTACCCTGCCTTTATCAATGTAAAAGTTTTCGTTTCTATTGATTTATATCTATTCTATAAGTATATTAAAGATATGAAGTGTAAAGCGGTAATCATCACTCCTATATCGAAAGGATAAAGATATGAATTTAAAAAAATACAAAAGAAAAGGCAGGGAGAAATTCAGTTGGTTAGCCAAATGGTAGAACTATATTGTCGTGGAAAGCATCAGAGACTTTATAACAAAAAATTATGTCACGAGTGTCAAGGGCTTCTGGATTATGCCCGTTTACGAATCGAGCATTGCCCTTTTATTGAAAGTAAAACTTTTTGCAATACATGTAAAGTACATTGCTATGCAAACCAAATGAGACAGAAAATAAAAGAAGTTATGCGATACTCAGGTCCTCATATGGTATTTTCTCATCCTTTTGTATGTATCCGCCATGCTTTTTCTACTCTGTCTCAAAAACAAAAATAATTAAATTATATTTAAAAATATCTGCTAAAACTCAAAAATCTACTTCCTTGAAATGAAAGCTTACCTCTATCTTTTATTGCTAATTGTCCGTATTCAGTGCCGCTTATTTTAAATTCCATACGATCACCGCTTTCTACCTGAAACGCAGCATAATAGATAGTAGGTCCCGGTAAAACCATTGAGGCGTTTCCACCCATATGATTATTAAAAGAAACATCAGTTCTTTTTGAAACAACCTCCGCTTCAACATCAAGCCTTGGAGAATGATTATTTTGATTCCATGTCTTAATATTTTTTACAATTATAAAGACAAACATGCCAATTATTATAAAGAACACCATATTGAACATTAACCTAAACATATTATAATCAAATGCAAAGTCCATATGTTCTCCTTTATACATATTCCTTGCTTCTTTTCAAGTCTGTAATCAGCAGTGGATTATCCTCTCTGATCTTATCCATCAACTCTTTTCCTCTTTTTGTAGTCGGGTTTTCAAAAAGCCAGTCAAGCTCTCTTTGAGTAATGCCAATCATTTGTAAAAACTCAACTATGCCATGCTCTGTTTCTATGCTTCCAAGCTGTGGATCCGGAGCAAAGATAATTCCTACAAGCTTTGTATCGGTTTCAATTCTAATCGGTGAATTGGCAGGCATAAAATGATATGCTTCAAAATATTCCCCTGTTTCATATACATATCTTGCAATATTTTGCATAAGATTCATTGCCCAATAAGGCTCATATTTGGCAATACTTCTATCCGGATTTTCTGCATCCTTATCACCCTCAAATGGCACAAGTCGCATAGTAAATTCACATCCCCAGCGACTGAAATCATTACCTACACTCTCCGGCGTATAATAAAGCTCAGACATTCCAAAGCTGACCACATGTCGATGAAACTCCTGTGAAGGATTATCATAAATACTTATTCCGTCCAAAGGATCCTTACCACCCAAAAAATATTTTATAACCGTACCATAATGTCTTTCTACAGTATCAGGATAGACCTTTCTTAATGCGGCATCAATAGCATCCCAACCCGGAGCCGCCCCGTCTTCAGAACCATATTTTTCTATATAAGCTTTTCTTTCAGGAGTCATTTCCAACTCTTCCCCTTTATTGTCGGAATTTAACTCATCTATATTGTTTTCATCATTCTTTAAACTCATATCTTCACCTTTATCTTTCTTATCAAAATACAATTTATTGACAGTATAGCACTAAAATCCTGTATATTCGACAAATTTATTTTAAATATATTATGAACATAATATTCTCACTCTATTTCCCAAAAGATATTAAACATGCTATTATTAGTATGAACTAACTTATATATTCCTGTAAAATAATATACTCTGCTTGATGTACTTGTGGATATATTATCTGTTACAGCAGCAAAGGGGGTATTTATTCATGATCAAAATGAGACTTATCAGGCTTTTGAAAGGCTCCGGAAAATATATCCTTTACCAAGTTCTTTGGCAGTGGATATCCTTGATTGCACAAATCGTAATAGCAATCAATATAACACAGCTTATTGATAATTCCTTTTATAACAAAATTTCAGATAGTAATATTGTAAAAGTTATTATCACCGTGATTACAGGTGTTTTTATACGAGTCTTATGCGACCGCTTTTACACCGATGCAAGCTTTCATGCAGGTGCAAATGTAAAAAGGGTATTGCGCAATCAAATATATGAAAAGGTGCTTCGACTTGGTCCTGCATATAGAGAACAGGTACACACATCCGAAATTGTTCAGATGGCAGGAGAAGGTGTGGAACAGCTTGAAGTATACTTTAGCAGATACTTGAGTCAATTTTTTTATTCATTACTGGCACCGCTTACATTATTTACGGTTGTAATGAGAATAAGTATGAAATCGGCAGTAATCCTTTTAATTGCAGTTCCGCTTATTCCGGTCGTTATTATGCTTGTAATGATTGTTGCCAAAAGACTTCTTAGCAGTTACTTTGATATTTATTACGGACTTGGAGACAGTTTCCTTGAAAAGCTTCATGGAATGACCACGCTTAAGATTTATCAGGCTGATAAGGCGGCGGCAGATGATATGGACAGGGAATCCGAGCAGTTTAGAAAGATTACCATGAAGGTCTTAATGATGTAGCTAAACAGTACTTCCGTCATGGATATTGTTGCCTATGGCGGTGCTGCCGTCGGAATAATCAGTGCATTGACACAGTTTTATAGAGGGGAAATATCACTTTTTGGTATGCTTATGATTTTATTCCTCGCCGCCGAATTCTTCCTTCCCATGCGAATACTTGGAAGCTTTTTCCATATAGGAATGAACGGTATGAAAGCAAGTGATCGTATTTTTGCATTTATTGACCTTACCGAACAAAAAAGGGGTAATAAACAAATTGATGATAATAATATAAGTATATCAATAAAAAATCGCTCCTTCTCATATGAACCTACCAAGGAAATCAGTATGAATATCCCTCCAAAATCCTTTGTTTCACTTATCGGAGTTTCAGGCTCCGGTAAATCCACCATTGCCGGCATAATTATGGGTAGAAATCCGCATTATAGCGGCAGCTTAAAAATAAATAATTATGAACATAATGAGCTTACAAGCGAAAGCATTATGAAGAATTTTACCATGGTCGGACATAGCAGTTGGATTTTTGCAGGTACTGTCAGAGAAAATCTTTTGATGGGAAATCCGAATGCAAGCGTTGTCGAAATGAATGATGCACTGCAAAAGGTTAATCTTCTTGATTTTATCAACTCTAAAGACGGTCTTGATACAAAGCTGACTTCAAATGCCGGCAATCTCTCCGGAGGTCAAAAGCAAAGATTATCACTTGCAAGAGCATTGCTTCACAACACTCCTGTATATATCTTTGATGAGGCAACATCAAATGTGGATGCAGGCAGTGAGGAGATTATTATGAATGTAATTCATGAACTCGCAAAAGAAAAGACCATAATACTTATATCACATAGACTGGCAAATGCGGTAAAAAGCGATAATATCTTTATGCTAAAGGATGGAAATATAGTTGAATCAGGTGTTCACAGCGAACTTATGGCTAATAAATCCGCTTATGAAAAGCTGTTTACAGAGCAGATGAATCTTGAGAATTTCTCCAAAAGAAGGGAGGAAATGGGATAATGAAAGTAAATACAAGAAGATCCGGTTTTTCAATTATGAAAAGTTTGATTGTATTGGTAAAGCCCCTGACCTTTGTTATGATACTCGGTATTTTACTAGGTGTTTTGGGATTTTTATGTGCCATCTTCCTTACAATTACAGGGGGCTATGGCATAATAAAAGGTCTTTATACTATAGGAAATATTTCAATACCCGGTAATATAGTAATTTTAGACTCACTCTTTTCCGGGAATTTATTTGCCTCTCTTATATTGATGGCTGTTGCAAGAGGTATTTTGCATTATGGTGAGCAATATTGTAATCATTACATTGCCTTTCGCATACTTGCCATTATAAGACATAAGGTTTTTGCAGTGCTTAGAAAACTCTGCCCTGCAAAGCTTGAAGGAAAGGAAAAGGGAAATCTTATTGCAATTATTACAGGAGATATTGAACTTCTGGAAGTGTTTTTTGCACATACAATATCACCTATAGCCATTGCCTTTATCACCTCACTTATAATGGTAATATTTATAGGTATGCAGCATCCTCTTGCAGGTCTTATCTCACTTTTAGCCTATCTAAGTGTAGGAATCGCTCTTCCGCTTTGGAACGGGAGTCGCAGTGTCGATGCCGGAATGAACTTTAGAAATAATGTAGGTGAGCTGAATAACTTTGTTATAAACAGTATGTATGGTGTGGATGAAATTTTACAGTATAATCAGGGCAAAGTCAGATTAAATGAAATGAACGAAAGATTACTCAGGCTCTCAGATACTCAAAAAAAGCTGAGTATATTCGAGGGTTCTCAAAGGTCTGCCACAAATCTTTTTATTCAGCTGTTTTCCTGGGTGATGTTTTTTAGTATGCTGGTTTTATACAGGGCTGAAAGCATTTCTTTTCCACAAATGTTGATTGCAACCCTTGCAATGATGAGCTCCTTTGGACCTACTGTAGCATTATCCTCCCTTTCAAATAATTTAAATCAGACTTTGGCATGTGGAGAGCGTGTGCTTTCACTTCTTGAGGAAGAGCCTGCCGTTAATGAGGTATCCGGAGAAGAAAACATACAATTTAACGGTGCAAAGCTTGAACAGGTAAACTTCTCCTATGACATCGAACTTATACTTGATAATGTATCACTTGATATAAAAAAAGGGCAGGTACTTGGAATTCATGGTGTAAGCGGTTCCGGAAAATCCACTCTTTTAAAGCTTTTAATGAGATTTTGGGATGTAAATACAGGAAAAATTTTTATCTCAAAGAAAAATATAAAGAATATAAATACAGATAATCTTCGTGAAATGACAGGCTATGTAACTCAGGATACCATTATGTTTAGGGGCAGTATTGCAGATAATATAAGAGTTGCAAAACAAAATGCCACCATGGAAGAAATTCAAAATGCCGCAAGGAAAGCAAGTATTCACAACTTTATTACAAGCCTTCCAAAAGGCTATGAAACCTTTCACAAATTATTCTGAAATCATCATAGATACTACCTGTGCCTGTATCCCTTCCTACCAACACCTTAGCATTAGAAGCTGAAATATAGTTGTATATTGATGCCGGATATATTTGTGTTTGTTTTATCTTGTATACATTTCCTGAATCATATAGGGTTGCGCTAAATTCAGTATTTAAAGGTATCCATGTTCTAATATCCTGATTAGGTATACTTCCGCTAATATCCGGTATCAAAGTATTACCCGATTCATCCACATAATGTATGGTATAGTTTAACGGTACAGGTTTTTTTACACATTTTATAAGATAATATGTTTGAACAGGTGCATCCGGGCCTACCATTACCTTAGCATCAGTAGCTGAATTATATACATAATTTGCAGGAGGATATGCCTGCTGCTGCTTTACTATATATTCCGTTCCCGGATCATACAGAGTCGCACTAAATTCCATATTCAGATCCTTCCATTCATTAGTGTAAGCCACTCCGTAACTTGATGGTATAAGCTCATTACCCGCTTCATCCACATATCTGATACTATAAGAAAATCCTTGTGTGGTGCATCTCACTGTATATGGTGGTGCAATAGTCACATCAGGCCCGAAAACCGGCCAATGCGGTCCGTCATTAGCTCTGAATTTATTATCTGTAGGATTATAAGTGCCTCTTGAAGGATCAATATCACTTTGAACTATATCTGTTCTATACACTTTTCCATTTACTCTAAATTCATTATCAAGCAATACTTCATACTCAGTTATACCACCTCCATAACTGATATGAGCTGTAATCTCTAATAAGTCCATTGAGATCTTAAACCCACTGCATACCGCTCCATCAAATCCCTTACTTAACTTGTAAAGCAGGATCTCCAATAAACTCTTATTGTATTCATAACATCTTTTTTATCTGAAGTATATTATCCGGCGGATAGTTTTCAAGCAAATACCCCAATATTATCTGATGAATACCGACAAATACAACAAAAAAAGCATTTATTATTTATGCATTACACACAAACAATAAATGCCTTATAAATATTAGTTATTTTATTGCTCTATTCTTCTTTTACATTTCTTGAACCATGTTTTATAACCCACTCACACTCTTTACTGATATTTTCACTTTTCCATTTGTTTATTATAAAGTGGAATTTATCCGGATCTTCCTTATACAAATCATTTAAATTGTTTGCTACACTTTTTTGTATATATTTATCCTTGTCATCCTTTAAATTACTTAAAATATCAAAATATTCATCAAAGTATTCCAAAGCTGTAAAGAGCTTTTTTGCCCATGGAAGTCTTATCCTTAAACATTCGCTTGAGAGCCTTCTAACTCTCTCATGTTCATCCTTGCTCCAATCCTTTAATATTTTCAATGCTTTATCAGGATTTTTGTTAATCAAAGGTCTCATACAATACTCTGAGGTGAATCTTTTTGTAAGTTCCTTGCTGAAATCTATGCTCACATCAAAATACTCATCTCCATAAAGTTCAACATATTTACCGATTGGCCACAACCACCAGCCTTCCGTAAATGCGCCGCTATTACCCCTTAACTCATCTCCCAAAATCTTAGTAAAAATATCAATAACATCCTTATATTCCACATCAAATGCTTTATCTAATGCCTTAGCCACAAGTTCCTGTCTTTGATTAAATTCAAGCTCCTCTATACTGCTCTTAGTTAATTCAAAAAATTTCTCTTTATTAAAATCCTTAGTTACTGCCGAAATCTTATCGGCAAGTTCTTCCAGATAAGGAATATTATAATAATCCTTTACTTTTATACCCATTATTTATAAATCTTTCTATTTGTAATATACTTTTGCAAATCCTGTGTTATAGATTTTACCTTAGTAATAATTATTTCTCTACTATAACATAACTTCCATTTTTATAACATACATTTAAATTATTATACCTAAAATCCTCATCCTTAAAAGCATTCAATAATGTATGCATAAAAATCCATGTGTTATGACTATAACATTTTCTCCATCTTTGCAAAGTATAAATACAAAACTTTCTGTATGCTCTCGAGTATTAAATCTCCCTTATCCTATACTTTTAGATATGAATTCAAAATTCATAATAACTCCTAAACAAAAAATCTATCTGAAGTTTTTATTATATTTACAATTTCTTTAATATCTAAA
>NZ_AZXX01000071.1:0-73791 GCF_000512995.1 Lachnoanaerobaculum sp. MSX33
TCTATCACCACGAAGATAAATATGAATAATTTAGGATTAACATAGATATAATATCATTCATTTAATTCCATATAAAATTGTTTTATAAAGGTTAACTTATTAAAAATCATAATGGCTCCATAAACTGATAATTTTAATTATTTTATCTTCCTCATATACCTCGTAGACAAGTCTATGCTTTATATTTATTCTTCGTGAATAAGCCCCTTTCAAATCCCCTTGTAATTTCTCATATGAAGGCGGAGTCTTATATGGATCATTCCTTATTAATTCTATCAATGCCTTAGCCTTATTATCAAGCTTTGCAGATTTTAAATTGGGAATATCACATACCGCTTTTTTAGTATAAACAATAGAGTACATTACCATTCCACCTGATCTTCAGGTATACAATCCTCTATGGAAGTCTTCATTCCTTCAACAATCTTTTCTTTCATACCGGGAATTGATGATAAATATAATGTCTCCATCAAACCATTGTAGTCTTCCTCACTTATAATAACCGCATTTCCGTCCTTAGTTTTTACATTTATCGGCTCGTTGTATTTTACAGTCTGTTCTAATAATCCAAAAATATCTTTTCTAAAATTTGTTATATTTGTATTGACCACAAAGCTACCTCCTATATGTACATTATAGCGTACATACAAGAGGTGTCAATACCTGTTTAAAAAACACCCCCTATATGAATATCATTCATATAAGGGGTGTAAATGGAGTTTTATATTCAATCAATTACTTCTTCTGTATATATTTTCTGATATCGAGTGCAATAGCAACTACAATGATGATACCCTGTACTATGAACTGGAAGTCCGGCTTGATTCCGAGGAATTGCATTGAGGATTTCAATAACTCGAACACCAAAACACCGATTACACAACCTGATATTCTACCGATACCACCGTTTACAGATACACCACCGATTGTACAAGCCGCAATCGCCTCAAGCTCGTATGATGCACCCATGTTTACAGATGAACCACCTGATTTAGCTCCCAAAAGGAAACCTGCAATTGCATAGAGAACTGCTGCTGATGTGTAGATAAGTATCTTTGTCTTCTTTACATTAACACCTGATACTTCTGCTGCCGCCTCATTTCCACCAATTGCATACATATACTTACCATGTCTTGTTTTATTGAAAACAAACCACATGATGAGTCCGATAACAAGTGCATAGATGAAAAGATACGGAATCTTTAAGAAGTTTCCTGTAGCAACTGTTGTATATGCTGTTCTGTATCCACCGATAGGCTCTGCCTTTGTATAAACAAGACATACACCATATACTATAAGCTGCATTCCGAGTGTTCCGATAAATGCAGGAACATTCAAATGAGCTATAACAATACCGTTGATACATCCGAATACAGCACAAATAGCTATAGCTATTAAAAGTACTCCAAGGATATTCATATCACCAAGATTTGGGAACATCTTACCTGCATAGTCTTTATTCTGTAAAAGTGTACCTGCTATACAAGCTGATAAACCTACCAAACGACCTGCTGAAAGATCGGTACCCTTTGTTATAAGACATGCCGATACACCGAAGGCGATTATTACTCTTGGTGCCACATTTACCAAAACATTTCTTAAGTTACTTGCCGAAAAGAAATTGTCCTTCATTATACCTGTAAACAGTACAAGCAAAAGTAAAACTATTATGATACCGTTATCCAGTAACAATTTCTTTATATCTAAAGATTTTGTATTCATAAGTATCCCTCCTAAAATTTTGTAGCCAATGCCATGATATTTTCCTGTGTAGCATCATCTTTTGATACTTCACCGGTGATCTCACCATTGCACATAACGATTATTCTGTCAGACATTCCAATAAGTTCAGGCATCTCGGAAGAAATCATTATGATGCCCTTTCCCTGCTTTGCCAGGTTTATCATTATCTGGTATATTTCATACTTTGCACCTACGTCAATACCTCTTGTAGGCTCATCCATTATCAATACATCCGGGTTGTTTGCAAGCCATCTTGCTATAATAACCTTTTGCTGATTACCTCCTGACAAAGACTGAATCAATGTCTTATTACTTGGAGTCTTTATACTCAGCTTGCTTACATTTTCATCTACGACCCGTTTAATTTTACCGTCATCCAATGCAATACCTGCTACAAGATAATTATTGAGTGAGGAAATAGCCACATTGTCCGCTATTGAAAGGCATCCGAGAATTCCTGTTCCTCTTCTGTCCTCTGTAATCATTCCAAGGCCGTCTTTTATAGCATCTCTCGGTCTTGCTATATTTTGCTCTTTGCCCTTCATGTATACTTTTCCGGATTTCACACTTCTAAGTCCAAATATGGCTTCCATAAGTTCGCTTCTACCTGCACCCACAAGTCCGCCAAATCCGAGTATCTCACCTTTTCTAAGTTCAAATGAGCAGTTTCTGAATATATTTTCATGTATACTTGTAAGGCCGTCGACCTTAAGTATAACTTCACCTTTTTCTATGTTATCTTTTGGCGGATAGATATTTGAAAGCTCTCTACCAACCATTTGTCTTATGATTTCACCGTCGCTGATATCTTTTACTTCCCATGTACCAACATAGGTTCCGTCTCTCATTATTGTGATATCATCGGCAATCTCTCTTATCTCCGCCATCTTATGTGAGATATATATAAGAGATACACCTTTTTCTTTTAATTCTCTTATTATTTTAAATAATCCGCTTACTTCATTTTCAGTAAGTGATGATGTAGGCTCATCCAAAATGATGATCTTTGCTCCCATCGAAACAGCTTTTGCTATTTCTACAGACTGCATCTGTGATATAGATAATGTCTGCAATAATGCATTGGGATTTACATTAAGTTTTACTTCTTTTAGCCATTTGGTAGCTTCATTTTCCATCTTCTTATGGTCTATTACTTTTAGAGGGCCTATATTTATTGTAGGATATCTGCCCAAAAACATATTTTCAGCAATAGATCTTGCAGGTACAGGCTGTAACTCCTGATGAACCATTGCCAATCCCTTATGAAGTGCATCATCAGGGTTTAATATATTCATTTTTTCTCCGTCTACATAGACCTCACCGGTATCCATTGTATATATTCCGAACAGACATTTCATAAGTGTAGACTTGCCTGCTCCGTTTTCACCCATAAGAGCATGTACGCTGCCCGGTCTGACATTAAGATGGATATTGTCCAGTGCTTTTACACCGGGGAAACTTTTAGAAACCCCTTTCATTTCCAATCTGTACTCTGACATCCATTGCTCCTTTCAAAAATCGGGTGTGCACCGGCACACCCGAAAGATGTTTACTTAAGTTAATTTTTGATTATTTTACAAGCTCTAAGATCTCTGCTGCGTTATCCTTTGTAACCTTTACATAGTCTACAGGAATCTTTGTATCAACCTTCTCACCACCGGCAAATGATACAGCTGCCTTTGCTGCTGCCTGTGCCTGGCTGATGAAATCGTTAAATACTGTACCTGTCATCTTGCCTTCTGATACGTTCTGAACTGCCTCTGCAAGTGCATCAACACCTACGATATAGATATCTTCACCAACTTTTCTTCCTGCTGCATTGATAGCCTGAAGTGCACCAAGTGCCATAGCGTCATTGTTACAGAAGATAACTTCGATGTCGTTTCCATACTGTGTAAGAGCATCCTGTGCAATCTGCTGTCCCTTAGCCTGATCCCAGTCACCTCTCTGAATTAAGAGCTGCTCAGCCTTTAATCCGCTCTTCTCTGTAAGAGCCTTAACTGAATACTCTGTTCTGTACTGTGCGTCAATGTTCTCAGGGTCACCCTGGATCATGATGTACTTAACTGTTCCGTCACCGTTAATGTCACCCTTATTCTCAAGTTCTGCGATTTCCTCACCCTGGAATGTTCCTGACTGACGAGCATCTGCACCTACATATGTTGCGCTGATACCGTCTGCTGCCCATCTTGACTCCTCAGCCTCATCAGGCTCACGGTTGATGTATACTACAGGGATTCCTGCTTCCTTAGCAAGATCTGTAACTGTTGGAGCTGAAGATGACTGTACAAGGTTAAGAATCATAACGTCAACCTTAGTTGCGATAAAGTTGTTAATCTGGTTTGTCTGCTCAGCCTGATCGTTCTTACCGTCCTGAACTACTACGTTCTCTTTTGGAATACCAACTTCCTCTGTAAGATATCTAACAAGCTCGTTACGATATAATGTCATGAAGTTATCATCAAACTTATAAATTGAGATGCCTACTTTGATATCCTTTGCATCCTTACCTGTAGCTGCAACTGCCTCTGAAACACTCTCAGCCATCTTGCTTTCTTCCTTTGACTCTGTAGCTGCTGCAGTTGTCTCTGCCGGCTTGCTTCCACCTCCACATGCTGCTAATGAAAGAGCACACACAGATGCTACTGATACTGCTAAAACTTTTTTGAACAATTTCATTGTTTTTCCTCCCTTAGGTTTGTTCGTTTATTTGTAAGCTTATTTTAATATTACTTACGATTATTTTACAGAGAATATTTTTACTCTTTTTATTGAATTTTTTTCACAGCTGTAAACAGAAAAATTTTCTATATAATTTAAATTTTTCTATATATTTCTTACCTTACAAATGTATATTAATAATTAATTGTGTAGATTAACACACTTTAACTTATGTTACGCTGTCTAAAATCATTATTTATTCACTAACTGTACATAATTTCTTAATTTAAATATGCTATAAAATAATGTATAATTATTACAACTGTATAATTAATATAAGTAACTTTGTACATGTATGATTTTTTAAAGGAGGAATATATGAGCTACAACCAAAAGATTACAAAAGAAATAGAGGATTTGACCTCAAAATGCCTTACAAATTTAACTATAAACCAATCCTTGTATAAAGAATTTGATGTGCAAAGAGGATTGCGCAATCTTCAAGGTGAAGGTGTAAGAGCCGGCCTTACCCGCATTTCCGAGATAACCTCATTTAAAAGGGAAAACGGTGAGAAGATACCATGTGACGGTGAGCTTAGATATCAAGGTATTGATATACATGAACTCACAGACGGATTTTTAAAAGAAAACAGATTCGGATTTGAAGAGGTGGCATATTTAATGCTTTTCGGCAATCTGCCTACTTCAAATGAGCTTAACGATTTCAAACGTTTACTTGGTGAACAGAGATCTCTGCCCAAAAACTTTACAAGAGATATCATTATGAAAGCACCAAGTAAGGATATGATGAACACGCTTTCCAGATCTGTACTTACATTGTATGCATATGACTCAAAGGCTGATGATACCTCTCTTCCAAATGTATTACGCCAGTGTATAAATCTTATAGCTACCTTCCCTATGATGTGCGTATACGGTTACCATGCCTACAATCACTATATCAGAGATAAAAGTATGTATATTCATCGTCCGTCAAACGAGCTTTCTACTGCCGAGAATATTTTACTGATGCTTAGAGAGGATAAGAAATACTTGGATCTTGAAGCCAAAGTGCTTGACCTTGCCATGGTCTTACATATGGAACATGGCGGTGGTAACAATTCCACTTTTACAACTCATGTGGTAACATCCTCAGGTACAGATACCTATTCGGCTATAGCGGCTGCTCTCGGTTCTTTGAAAGGTCCGAAACATGGCGGCGCCAATATAAAAGTTGTTGAAATGTTTAAGGATATGAAAAAACATATAAAGGATATCAATGATGACGAAGAAATAAAAACTTACCTTTTAAAGCTGTTAAGAAAAGAAGCCTTTGATAAAGCCGGATTAATATATGGTATGGGACACGCGGTATATTCGCTTTCAGATCCATGTGCCAATATATTTAAAAAATATGTTGAACAGCTTGCAAATGCAAAGCATAAAAATAATGACTTTAAACTTTACAGTGCAGTTGAAAGGCTTGCACCCGAAGTAATAGGAGCTGAAAGACATATATATAAAGGTGTAAGTGCAAATATTGACTTCTACAGCGGTTTTGTTTACGGAATGCTTGATTTACCTACCGAGCTTTATACCCCGATATTTGCCTGTTCAAGAATTGTCGGATGGAGCGCTCACAGAATTGAAGAGCTTATTAATACCGATAAGATTATAAGACCTGCTTATATGGCTGTTAAGGAGCACGAAAACTATATCGAAATGAAGAACAGATAATTTTTATATAAAAAAAGTGTGAAAAATGAATTCTCATCTTTCACACTTTATTTTTATTCTTTGTTTGCAGGTGTTATTTCCATATTTCTGAGATTATTTAATATAGTGGCATTCAGCGGAATACTTACACCCATAGGATTTATAAGGAATCCGTCACACTCAGGTGTCATAGGGAAGTTTATAAGATGCTTAGCCTCTATTATTGTTTTCTTTACAGTTGCATCACCCGGCATTTTGTCAAACTCTATATTGTCTGTAAATATAGGTATCATATTTCCGCCGTTATCACTTATCCTTAACATAAGCATCTGCATCTGTGTTTCTCCGTCTACCTGTGCTTCTCTAACCGGTACAAGGAATCTTGCCTTCAAAATATTTACAAGCATCTCCTCTTCCAACTCACGAATCTCAGGTGTATTAGGATTATCAAGGTTTGCTCTTATCTCCTGTCCGAAATAGAGCATTGTAAGCTGTAATGATCTGTTCTCCACAGGTCTTTTTTCAGGTGGTAACTCGCTAAAATCCGAGAGTTTCACTATTTCTTCAAGCTGAATTGTAAATTCATTACCCTGATAATTGTACTTAACAGCATTCACACCGGCTATTGCCATATGTGTAAAGGCTCTTAAAATACCTTCCTGATTAAGTTCCAATACAGTATTCTTCTGCTTATTGGCTGCCAACTCCGCCGATTTCTTCAAAGCATTTTCTTTTTCATCAAACAAAAACGCCACATCATCAAAACTCTCATCATCACAATAAACAAATGGCAGTCTGGTAAAGTCTGACTGAATTAAATATAGATTTACTGCCTTTGGAATACTTGCAAGTACTTCTCTTCTCTCCATTTTTATCTCCAAAAATTTTATTTGTTATGAAACTACTATATACTCTTTGACTATCAAAGTCAAATTAATAATATCTTTACAAAAATTTATGGTTGCACAAGCTGCTCTTTTGCACCTTCAGAATAAACTATGGAGTAATCTGAAAGGATAAAATAACCATAGGTATCAGGTATACTGTCAAGAAGCTTTACACCCTCTTCAACTCCCAGTGAAAAGCATGTAGTTGAAAGTGCATCCGCTTCTGTTGATGATTTTGTAAGTATACTTACTTCCACAAGCCCGTTATCATAAGGATAACCTGTTTTCGGATTCAGAATATGATGATAGTTTTTACCGTCTATAACAAAATGTCTCTCATAAACACCTGATGAAACAACCGATTCATCATCCACCGTAAGTAAAGCGACCGTTTCATTTCTGTCCGCATAAGGTTTTTGAAGTCCTATTGTAAAGTTGTCCCCATTTGGCTTTTTACCCACGCATAAAACATTGCCTCCAAGATTTATAATAGCACTGTCAACACCTTTACTCAGAAGATATTCCTTTGTCTTATCCGCTATATATCCCTTTGCAATAGCACCGAGATCTATTCTTGTGTCATCTGAAGTAAACTTTACTGTATTTCCTTCCACACTTACTCTTGTATAATCCACTTTAGGAAGTGACTCTTTAATACTTTCATCACTTGGAAGCTCAGGTTCCTCTGCATTAAAATCCCATAATTCCTTTAACGGTTCTGTCGTAATATCAAATGCACCATGTGAAACTTTACTGTAATACAATGCCTTATCTATAAGATAGGCAAGTTCATCACTTACTTCCACACTCATAGTCCCTTTTTCTCTATGATTTAATTTATACAATTCCGCAGATTCGCTTGTTGCCGAAAATATACTCTCATAATTTCTTATAAACTGCATTGACTCTTTTAAAACATTCTCATCACCACCATTATATATGGATACTGTAATAAATGTATCAAGTGCAAATGTCGTATCTGTCAAAGGTTCGTCATTTTTGTTCTTATCTATTGAAAAATCAAAATTATTGGCTATAGCCTTAGGGTTTGTACGTTTTCCTAAAATTGCAATTATCAGCAACACAAAAACAACCATTGCAATAGCTATTATATTTTTTTTATTAAATTGTTTCAAAATATACTCCTACTAAATTTCCCATTTTTTTGCCAAATCATTTATCTGATCTGCAAATTTAGCCAAATCCTTGTTGGCTCCATGTTTATTTTCTTTTATGATTTTTAAGAGTCTCTCTCCTGCACCAAGAAGTCTCAAATAAACACTGCTTTCCGGTTCCTTTACTTCCTTAACGGCAACAGCAACTCCCTTAGTCTTCTTTATCCACTCTCCGCTTATCAGGTCAAAAACAGAGCCTGAAAAAGGCGCGAATGAATTTATTCCGTATTTACTTTTAAGTTCATTTGAAAAGCTTTCACATACTTTATCATCACCATGCACAATAAACACTTGCTTCGGCTTTTCTTCAAAAGCTGTAACCCATTTTATAAGTCCGTTTTTATCGGCATGTGAACTTATACTCTTTAAAGTTTCAATATGTGCGTTTACAGAAATATTTTCTCCAAAAAGTCTTACCTCTGAAACATTGTCCTGCAGAGTTCTTCCAAGAGTACCGAACGCCTGATATCCGGCAAATACCACGCTGCATTCACTTCTCCAAAGATTGTGCTTTAAATGATGTCTAATTCGACCCGCATCGCACATTCCCGAAGCTGATATTATAACTTTTGGTGATTTATCAATATTTATGGCCATTGACTCATCACTGCTTACAGTCATTTTCAGATTTGGGAAAGCTATCGGATTTATACCGTTTTCAACAAGCTCCTTAGTTTCCTCATCATAACATTCAAGCAAGTTATCTTTAAATACATTGGTTGCTTCTATTGCCAGCGGACTGTCTACATATACAGGGAAGTTCGGAAGGTTTTTTACAAGATTATTCTGCTTTATCTGTCTCATAAAATAAAGCAGCTCCTGTGTTCTTCCGACTGCAAATGCAGGTATTACCACATTTCCGCCCCTCTCAAATGTTTCTTCAAGAATTCTTGCCAGATCTGACACATGATCTGCGCCTTCTTCATGATATCTGTCACCATAGGTTGATTCCATCAAAACATAATCAGCGTCCTTTATATACTCCGGATCTCTGATTAGAGGCTTATTGAAATTACCGATATCACCTGAAAATACTATTTTTCTGCTCTCATTTCCTTCTTTAAGCCAAACCTCTATAGACGCCGAACCCAGAATATGTCCTGCATCTATAAATCTGATACTTATATTTTCATCAATATCTATTTTTTTATTATATTCAATACCTCTAAAGAGTTTAATACTTGCTTCAACATCGGAAAGTTCATATACCGCCGCTTCCTTTTGTCTGCCTGCTCTTTCAGCTTTTCTGTTTTTCCACTTTAACTCTTCAGCCTGTATATGCGCACAGTCTCGAAGCATTATGGTACAAAGCTCCATTGTGGCATTTGATGAATATATTTCTCCCTTAAATCCTCTTGCAACAAGCTGTGGAATCATGCCTGTATGATCGATATGAGCATGTGTCACAAAAAGATAATCTATCTCTGCCGGTGAAACAGGCAGCGGAGCATTTTCATACACATTAATTCCCTGCTCCATACCGTAGTCCACTAAAAACTTTTTATCTCCGACTTCAACATAATGACAACTTCCTGTAACCTCATGATCTGCACCTATAAATTCCAGTTTCATATTTTCCCCCTTTTTAATCAAACAACTGAGCATGTGAGTTATTAGAGCCTAACTCTATTATAACTATACAAAATATTTTTCGTCAACTTAAAATTATTATATATAACCTCTTCAAGACTTGGCTTTCTTTTTCTTCTGGTTATCTCAAACAGGCATAATTTTGTGATATCTATTGCCACTGTATTTAATCTGTCCTCTTTAAGATAATCTTTCATCATATGATATATCAAATCTATTTCGGATTTATCCGTGGTATTTATTAAATCTATAATTATAATACCTGAGATATTTCTAAGCCTTAACTGTCTTGCAGTCTCTTTTATTGCTTCAAGATTTGTGTTTAATTTAATTATTCCGGCTTCTTTTTTCCGGACATTTTTCCCGGTATTTACATCAACAACTGTAAGAGCTTCCGTAGATTCTATGCATAGATAGCCTCCATCCTTTAACCATACTTTTTTGCTTAATGATTCACTAAAAAGAGTATCTATGGAGTAAAGCTTATTTAAACTTATCATATTATCGTCATAGAATCTGACTCTGCAAAGCATATCTTCACGCTCTTCTTTAAAAAAATCAACTATTTCTTCGTATATATCCTTGATATCCGTTACTATATCAAAATCGGCATATTTTAGTCTGTCTTTAACAATATCTATATAGTCTTTGGAACCCGCATAAAGCATTGCAGGTGCCTTTATATAGTTTTTCTTTGCAAGAATTTGATCAAGTACTTCACAGCCGGAAAGATTTGCAGTAGCACCTGCCAATTTATTCTTTATGGGAAGCTTTGAAATCTTTATTACAATATCATCGCCCTCGTGTAAAACCGTATGCTCTTTTTCATCGGCAAATATAAGATGCTTAAGTTCAGCCATATCAAAATATACAGTTTGGCGTTCTGAATTGTACTCAATCTCTACAAAGGCGGCATTTATGTTTTTAGCAATTTTTTTTACCTTACCTATATGAATACTGCCAAGTAAAGAAGTATCCTCGATATACTCTATCTCGTTTGCCCTATTCTCATCATATGATATTGCAAAATTTTTATTCTTATAGCTTGTGATAAGAAGCTTAGATAATTTCACAGCCGTATTCATCAAGGGCCTTCCCTTCATCCGTATACATATCTAATCTATATAAATAATATTCATTCCTTTTAGCTGCCGATAATCCTTCTTCATATAAAAATTCCATAACTGCGGCAGGCTTTATATTATTTGTACTTCCCTGTGATAGATGCATGTATACACCATTTTTTATAGCTTCAAGCTTATATATAAAAGGCTTTATATCCACAACTGAAGTTGTTTCCACCTCTACAAACTTTCCAAACTGATTTTTCTTTTTCTTTTTTGATACCTTGGTCAGTAATATAGACTCTTTTGACATAAGCTTTTCTATAGCTGTATTAATGTCTGTTTCTTTTACTTCAGTTTTAAATTCCGCCTTGAAATCGGCTGTATCCATCAAAGCCATAGCCGGTTTGGAATTATCGGGAATCTGTAAAAACTTGGTAACCTTCATTCCGGTGCACATCATCTCATTGAGCCTTCTTATTGCTTCTTTAGATGAAATATGACTACCTTCCTTTAACTCTATATCCATATATTCACCAAGTCCCGATACACCCATACTAAGGGGAGCACCAAATGACATTATCTGATGAGGCGAAAATCCTTCACTGTATTTTATAGGAATGTCCGCCCTTCTCATAGCTTTTTGAAAATATCTCATTATATCCAAATGGCCTATAAAACGCATTTGCTCGGTTTTTTCAAACTTAATTCTTACCTTCAAAGCAAACACCTCCATTATATTTTCTTGCACCGCAACCTAAACACTGCTGTCTGCAGTTTGGTGAGATCTTATCTTCATGTGCTGTTTTCCACTCTCTGATAAGGAATTCCTTTGTAACTCCTGAATCTATAAAATCCCAAGGGAACAGCTCATCAAGATCTCTTTCTCTTAATGTATAAAAGCTTGGATCTATACCGCTTTGCTCGTATGCTTTAAGCCAATATTCCATATTAAACTGATCCGACCATGAATCATACATTGCACCATTTTTATAAGCATTGACTATGACATCCGCAATTTTTCTGTCACCTCTTGCCATAAGTCCCTCAAGCAGTGTCACCTCCGCATCATGGTACTGATACTTCATACTCTTTTGGTTTAACTGCTCTCTGAAAGTATCCTTTACAAGATGTGCTCTTCTAAGGTACTCCTCCTCAGTTTCCATCTTCGCCCACTGGAAAGGTGTAAAAGGCTTCGGCACAAAGAAAGATGAACTTGCGGTAATAGATACCTTACCTATTCTTTGATCCTTTGGAATAGAGTAATAATTTTCAGCTATTTTTTCACAAAGCAAAGGTATTCCTTTAATATCCTCATCAGTTTCTGTAGGAAGTCCAAGCATAAAATAAAGCTTTACTTTATTCCATCCTCCTTTAAATGCCTCCATAGAACCGCTTAATATATCTTCCTCTGTAATTCCCTTATTTATAACATCTCTCAGTCTTTGTGTTCCGGCCTCAGGCGCAAATGTTAAAGAACTCTTTTTTACATCCTGAACCTTACTCATTACATCCAATGAAAATGCATCAATACGTAAAGAAGGCAAAGATATATTGATTCCTCTATCCTTTGTATATTCCAAAAGGAAATCAAGAAGTTTATCAAGCTGACTGTAATCACTTGAACTGAGTGAACTGAGTGAAATTTCTTCCGCTCCTGTAATATCAAGCATTGTTTTTGCATAATTTATAAGGTAATCAAGGGAATGTTCTCTTTGCGGTCTGTATACATTTCCAGCCTGACAGAATCTGCATCCTCTGATACATCCTCTCATTATCTCAAGTACCACTCTGTCTTGTGTGACCTTAATAAAAGGAACTACAGGCTTTGAAAGATATGATACGGTATCCATATTTTGAACAACAACTCGATGTACAACACTTGGAACATCCTCATATTTAGGTTTAAATGAAGCTATAGTACCATCTTCTTTATAACTCACATCATAGAACTCAGGTACATACATACCTTCAAGTTTTGCCGCTTTTCTTAAAAACTCATGCTTTGAAAGATTTTCACTTTTGCACTCCTTATAAAGGTCAAGCAACTTGTCATAAACCACTTCGCCCTCACCTATATAGAATATATCAAAGAAAGGTGCCAAAGGTTCAGGATTATAAGAACATGGTCCGCCACCTATTACTATAGGATATTCCTCTCCTCTGTCTTTTGAATACATCGGAATCTGTGAAAGCTCTAAAACCTGTAAAATATTTGTATAGCACATCTCATACTGTAATGTAATACCTAAAATATCGGCATCCTTTACATTTTCCTGACTCTCCAGAGAAAACAGCGGGATATTCTTTTCTCTAAGTATCTTATCAAGGTCTACCCATGGTGAAAATAATCTCTCACAGAATGTGTCTTCTCTTTTATTTAACATGTCATATATAATTTGCATCCCTATATGACTCATTCCTATCTCATAAACATCAGGAAAACACATAACAAATCTGATATCTACATCCTCTAATCTTTTATCTCTTGAATTCAACTCACCGCCGATATATCTTGCCGGCTTGTCTACGCTAAGCAGTATATCATCGCTTAGTGCCAATTTTCTCATATATTCCTCTTTCTAATTTTAAACTGCATTATTTAATTCATAATAGAAGCCCTTCATCTCCATAAGCTCATTATGATTTCCCTGTTCTATTATATGACCGTCTTTAAGTACCAAAATCACATCTGCATTTTTTATGGTTGAAAGTCTGTGAGCAACTACAAAACTTGTTCTACCTGTCATCATCTTATCAAATGCCTTACTTATTCTTGCTTCAGTCATTGTATCTATACTTGAGGTAGCCTCATCAAGTATAAGCATAGGTGGAAGTACAAGCATTATTCTTGCAATACATAGAAGCTGTCTTTGTCCTGCCGAAAGATTTTCACCACCTTCGGTTACTATTGTATCATATCCGTCAGGTAATCTTTTAATAAAACTGTCGGCATAGGCTTCTTTGGCTGCCGCCTCAATCTCCTCAAATGTAGCATCAGGTTTTCCGAATGCAATATTATCCCTTATCGAAGCATTCTTTAACCATGTCTCCTGTAAAACCATACCGAAGTTTTCTCTGATTGATTTTCTTGTAATATCATTGATATTCTTGCCCTCTATCTTAATAGAGCCGCTGTCTATATCATAAAAGCGCATCAAAAGATTTATAATAGTGGATTTTCCGCTTCCTGTCGGTCCCACTATTGCAATTCTCTGTCCGGCTTTTACATCAAGGTTAAGATCCTCGATAAGTTTCTTTGATTTATCATACGAAAAGTAAACATGTGATATTTCTACATTTCCGTCTACATTTTCAATCTTATTATTTACATCCCTATCAGGAAGTATCTCTTCTTCATCTATAAGTGCAAATACCCTTGCGGCACAGGCAAATGAATTTTGCAGTTCAGTAACCACTCCCGATATTTCATTGAAAGGCTTTGTATACTGTGTTGCATAACTGAGTACGGAAGTAAGCTGTCCTACACTCATTTTTCCTGTAATTGCAAGCAATGCTCCTGAGATTGCAACACCTGCATACACCAAAGAGTTTACAAATCTTGTAGCAGGAAATGCTATAGCCGAAATAAATATAGCATTTTGGCTTGCCACCCTGAGCGCCTCATCAGATTCTTTAAACTCGTTTTCTATTTCCTTCTCCATGTTGAAGTTTTTCACAGTTCCAAGTCCTGCAATCATTTCATCAACTATTCCTGTCATTCTGGCTCTTCTTTCCGATTGTGACTTGAAATGCTTGTAAGTATTCTTTGCAATAAGCCCTGCAACCAGCATTGCAAGCGGTGTAACAAGAAGAACTACCAATGTAACATATACATTTATTTTAAACAATATGATAATAGTCAGTATAATAGTCAGTATGCCTGTAAAAAACTGGGCAAAACCCATCAAAAGTCCTTCGGAAAACTGATCCACATCATTTATAACTCTGTTTATTATCTCACCATGACTTGTAGAATCTACATATGATATAGGAAGTTTCATTATCTTGGCAAATGCCTGATTTCTGATATCTCTTACCATATGATATGCAACTCCGTTATTTATAGCGGTCATACACCACTGAGCTACAGCTGTAATACACATTACAATTATCATTGTAAAAATAATTTTTATAAGCTTTTCAAAGTCTACATTTCCCTTTGAAACAATTGTATCCACAGCTCTACCTGTAAGTATCGGAAGATATAAAGTTGTAAGCACGATAACCACAGCAAGTAAAAGGCTTACAAACATTCTGAATCTGTACGGATGCAACAGGCTTAAAATTCTTTTTAAAGTATTTTTATTTTTCTTCATTTTAATCCTCCTCCGTCATTATCTGTGAACTGTATATTTCCTTGTAGATAGGATTATTCTCCAAAAGTTCTTCATGAGTACCGATACCTACAATTTTTCCGTCATCCAGTACTATTATTCTGTCGGCACTTTTTATTGAAACTATTCTTTGGCTTACTATAAAAGTTGTAATATTTTCTATCTCTTTAATTGCCCTTCTGAGTCTTGAATCTGTTGCATAGTCAAGTGCTGAAGATGAATCGTCAAGTATAAGTATTCCCGCTCTTTTTACAAGACTTCTTGCAATGGAAAGCCTCTGTTTTTGACCTCCGGAAAAATTATTTCCATACATTGCAACCTCGGAATCAAGCTTGCCTTCTTTTGAGTTTATTACATCTGTTGCCTGAGCGATATCTGCGGCTTTATACAATTCTTCATCAGTTGCACTTTCATCTCCCCAAAGCAGATTGTTTCTTATATTTCCTCTAAAAAGTCTTGACTTTTGCTCAACCAAAGCCACATTTTTTCTTAGAGAATCTAAAGTGTATTCCTTTATATCTCTACCCGCAATTTTTATACTGCCTCTGCTTATATCATAAAATCTTGGAATCAGGTTTATTAAAGAGCTCTTTCCTGAACCCGTACCTCCGATTATACCTATGGTTTCTCCCTTTCTTACAGAGAATGTTATATCTGAAATCGCCTCTTCTTTTGATTTTGGATATGCGAATCCCACGTTTTCAAAAGTTATTATATCTCCGTCAAAATCATTTAAGACAAGTTCACTGTTACCTCCATTTATCGAAGATTTAATATCAAATATTTCATTTATTCTCTTTGCGCATGCACTAGCCTTTGCTAAAAGTATTATAAGATTTGCAAACTTCACAAGCTCAACAAGTATCTGTGACATATAATTTATAAGAGCAACTACCTGACCGGTGGTAAGATTACCTATATTTACCTGTATACCTCCTGCCTGAAGTATGGCTACTATACCTAAGTTAACTACAACATAAGTAAGAGGATTTAAAAGTGCGGATATATTTCCCACCCTTACCTGATCTTTGTAGAGATCCTCTGTCGCAATATCATATTCACCGATTTCACTTCTTTCTTTTGAAAAGGCGCGAATCACTCTGATACCTGTAAGATTTTCTCCTGTTTTTCCAAGTACCTTATCAAGCTTTCTTTGTACATTTCTATAGAGTCCTATACTCTTGGACATTATGAGTGCAACTATTATTGATAATATTAATATTACAATAAATGCAATCAGTGACATTTTAGCATCTATATTAAAAGACATTATAAATGCACCTGCAACTATAAATGGCGACCTCAAAACCAATCTGAAAAATCTGTTTACACCGTTTTGTACCTGATCACTGTCATTTGTTATTCTGGTTACCAAAGTTTCTCTTCCAAGTATATCAGTCTCTGCATGTGAAAACTGTAAAATATGGGCAAACAAATCATCCCTAAGTTTTGTTCCGAAACCGGTTGCAGCCTTTGCACTGAAATACTGTGCAACTATAGCTGATGTAAGCCCTATTACAGCTAATGTCACAAGCAGGATTCCCATCTTTATAATATAATTTGAATCTTTATTTCCTATTCCGATATCAATAATTTTTGCTATAACAAGCGGTACCAAAAGTTCAAATGCCGCCTCCAAAAATTTAAATAATGGTGCAAGAACAGACTCAACTTTATAATCTTTTAAATATCTAACCAGTCTAAGCATAATCCTCCTATCTGTTTGCGTACAATTTCTTTATGATAATGCTTTTTTAACAGATTGTCAAAGTAAAAGGCATATATTTATAATGTGTTTTTCATTATAAATATATGCCTGAAATTTATCCCATCAAAGATGATACAAAATACCATACAAGCACTACAAGTCCAAGACCGATTCTGTAGTAACCGAAGAATTTAAAATCATTTTTCTTTATCCAGTTCAATAAGAAACTTATAGAGAAAACAGATACCACAAATGCAACTATCATTCCAAGTAAAAGATATACAACTTCCGCTGCAGTATAGTGGAAACCGAATTTAACCAGTTTCAAAAGGCTTGCACCGAACATTATCGGTATACTTAAGAAAAAAGAAAACTCAGCCGATACGGCTCTTGAAGCTCCTAAAATCATGCCGCCTATAATAGTCGCCCCTGACCTTGATGTTCCCGGTATAAGTGCAAGCACCTGAAAGAATCCGATAAATAAAGCGGTCTGATAATCTATTGCATGAACGCTTTTGATACTGTCAATCCTCTTTTTATTGGAATTTTCTATCATAATAAATAAAATTCCATAGATAATCAGTGCCATAGATACCACAAATCCGTTATAAAGATGTGCATCCAGCCAGTCATCAATTAAAAACCCAAGCATAGCAGCCGGCAAACATGCAATAATAATCTTCTTCCACAATTCAATGGTAAGTCTTCTCATCTTTGAACTTTTACCCCTGCTGAACGGATTCAGCTTTTTAAAATATAAAACCACAACAGCCAAAATAGCACCAAGCTGTATAACCACCATAAACATTGATTTGAATTCTGTGCTTGCATTAAGTCTGATAAGCTCATCAATCAAAATCATATGACCTGTGGAACTTATAGGCAACCATTCCGTTATACCCTCTACAATACCGATAATTATGACCTTGAGTATCTCCAGTATATTCATACTAATCCTTTCCATATTTATCTTCTAAATATTCTCTATCTGCCAATCAATCGGCGATATATTATTTTTTATCAAAAATTCATTTGCTTTTGAAAAATGTTTACATCCGAAAAAACCTCTATATGCGGAAAGCGGACTTGGATGCACAGTCTTTAATACCAAATGCTTAGGGTTATTCAGCATCTTAGCTTTTGATATTGCGGCACTTCCCCATAACATAAACACAATAGGTCTGTCCGTCTCATTTATAATATTTATTATCGCATCTGTAAAATTCTCCCAGCCCTTTCCCTGATGTGAAAAGGCTTTATGAGCTCTTACTGTCAGTATGGTATTAAGTAAAAGCACGCCCTGTTCAGTCCATTTTAACAAATTTCCGTTATTAGGTATATATGTACCTACATCGTCATGAAGCTCTTTATATATATTTACAAGAGATGGCGGAATTTTCTTTTGAGACTTAGGTACTGAAAAAGATAAACCATGTGCCTGATTTTCTCCATGATAAGGGTCCTGTCCCAAAATCACAACTTTAATATTTGATAAAGGTGTAAGATGTAATGCCTCAAATATCTTATCTGCCGGCGGAAATACCGTATGTGTACTGTACTCCTCTTTTACAAATTCATACAAACTTCTGTAGTATGGTTTTTTAAACTCTCCGCTAAGTACTTCCTTCCACTCTCCGGTCAATTCACTCATATAAAATACCCCGATTACTTCGTTTTTTAAAGTATATAGTTTATTCTATCATAGCTAATTGTCCTATACAAGGTTTTAAATAATGTCAATTATGCTAATTTAATGTTAAACAAATAAAATTTATTAACTTCTATTAAGTTAGTCTTACCTATTTACAAGCAATATACTTTGCCTTATAATTATTTTGCAGCAGTAAATTGTATGCATTTTAATATTAATGTATTTACTTTTAATAAAGGAGAATTATGAAGGATATTAAAAGAATACTGGAGCTCAATCTTGCTCTGTATAAGAAATATGATATTCCCATATCCAATTTGGAAGAATTTGTCTTCGGATTCAAATGGGCAATGGCTATTGATAATAATCAAAAAATAAGTTTTGCACTCAGAATAGGTAATGAAAAGCCTATAGCTGAATATGAGTCTATCATAAGAGAGCTTATAGGCAAGCCTTTAGATCAATGTATTGTTGAACTTTTACTTAAAGAAGATGAAACACTTCGTACTATACTTGTTGTACTTAGCAATTTGATGAGCAAACCTTTAAACACCGTTGAGCTTCTAAAAGACAGAGGTATTGAGCGTAGCGAAGGTCTTAATTTTAAATATGATGTAAAGGATATGAAAGTAGGACTTATAGGATATGGTGTTTATATCAGATTTTTCCTTAACAAATGTAAGGAATTCCATGCATTTGATCTGCTTCCTGAAAAACAGATTCTAAGCTATCATATATCAAAGGACAGTACTGAGGTTTATCCGAAAAATATTTATTTCCATCTTGGTGAAGATGCTATGATGCATAAGGACGTGCTTAAGGATCTTGATATAATTATTATGTCAGGTTCCACTCTTGTAAATAACTCATACCTTGATATATTAAATGCCTGTACCAATGCAAAAATAAAAGGAATATACGGTCCAAGCAGTGAGCTTTCACCTGACTACCTTTTTGAAGCAGGTTATAATTATATTTTCAGTATGAATGCAAAAGACTCTAAAACATATCTTGACTGCTCATTTGCAGCTATTCCTAACTTTGAAACATTTGAAGTTATGGATCTTTATGAATTGAAAAAGATAAATTAAACCTGAAAACGCCCCGGATAACTTAATATTCGGGGTGTTTTTATATCCGGTTTTATGTATTACCGCTTTCAAGGCAACCTATTACAGACTTTTTATAGTCCAAAAACTCTTTTGTAAGCTTAAAAGAATTATCTCTTACCGAGGTTTCTATTTTTATCTCCGTTTTTATACCTCCGTCTCCAAGAATATAAATTCTGTCCGACAGAAGTATCGCCTCGTCCACATCATGGGTTATAAATATGGTAGAAGTTTTATATTTTCTTCTCATATTCATATACCAGTCATGCATCTCATCCTTTGTAATGGCATCCAGTGCGGAAAATGGCTCATCAAGTAAAGAAACATCTTTTGAAAAAAGATATGTCCTTAAAAGTGCAATTCTTTGCCTCATACCTCCTGAGAGTTCTTTAGGATATTTCTTTGCATAGGCATCCAGCTTAAACTCTTTTAACATTTCATTTGCCTTTACCAATGCATCCGCTTTCTTTTCCTTTTTTATCAAAAGAGGAAGTGCCACATTCTCTTCTATCGTCATATAAGGCAGCAAAAGGTCTTTTTGAAATGAATAGCTTATAATCCCTGATTTACCTGTGATATCCTCTCCTCTATATATTACCTTTCCTGCATCGGGCTTTAACAGTCCTGCTATTATATTGAATAATGTACTCTTTCCGCTTCCGCTTACTCCAAGAAGTGAAACCAACTCATTATCTTTAAGTTCGATATCTACATTTGAAATAATCTGTCTTTCATCATATCCGAAGCTTACATTTCTTACTTCTAAAATAACCTCACTATTTTGTGATGAATTCATTATCAAGTCCCGCTCCCTCGTCTATAGGGTTTTCTAAAAGGTTGTTCTCATTTAGCCATTTATAAAATTCTCCCCATCTGTCGGCATCAATATACCCCCATGGAGTACCTTCATCGATGTATTGAGCTGATAAATACTCCTGAGATGCCATAGCAAGATTTTTATCTATCTCAGGTGCATATTTTAACAGTATTTCCGCAGACTCCTTCGGATTTCCTGCAGCAAACTCGTATCCTTTTTTTGTAGCCTCAAGAAAGCTCTTAACCGTGTCCTTATCATTTTTTATCATATCATCATTTGTAAAAATTACAGGTGTATAATAGTCAAATGTTGGATTTATATCTTTAAAAGCAAAATAATCAAATTCAAATCCTTTGACATTTGCTGCAATACCTGCCCATCCATAATATACCCAGATAGCGTCTACCTGTTTGCTGCTAAGTGCAGATACCTCATCTGTAACTGTTGAGGGTATAAGATTTACCTTGCTGAAATCTCCACCGTCCTTTTCAACTACATTTTTTAACATAGCTTTTTCTATAGGCATATCCCATGTCGCATAATTTTTACCTTCAAGTCCCTTAGGTGATGTAATTCCGTCATCTTTTCTTGACATTATTCCTGAAGTATTATGCTGTGTTATAGCTGCAACCGCCTTTATAGGAAGCGCATTGTCTCCTGAAAGTGCTCCTGCCATAGTATCCTGAAAGGATACGCCAAAGTTTGCCTTACCGCTTGCAACAAGTACTTCCGCACCGTCCTCAGGCGGTTGAACTATTTCAAGTTCAATTCCTGCATCCTTATAGTATCCCTTCTCCATTGCAACATAAAATCCTGTATGATTTGTATTCGGCGTCCAATCAAGTACCAAAGTCAGCTTTTTACTGCCGGTTTCTGTATTCTTTTTACTCCCACAGGCAGTACTTCCCAAAACCAAAGCACCTACGCTTAATGCGACAAATAAATTCTTAATTACTTTTTTCATGTTTCTCCTCCCATGGCATGGATATCTTCTGTAATATATCCACCGCCTTTAATAATAATAAACTAAGTATAGATATAATAATTATAACTGCAAACATCTTGTCAAAGGCATATGCCTTTCTTACCCTTGTCATATATACGCCAAGACCTCTAAATCCACCAAGCCATTCAGATATTACACCTCCTACTACAGAGTATGAAGCTGAAATCTTCAATGCCGCAAAAAATTTTCCCATAGATGAAGGCAGCTTTATAAATTTATAAATATCAATTTCGCTTGCACCCATAGACTTTAAAAGGTTTATCTCATCTTTGTCCGTACTCTTAAAACTTTCAAGTACACCTATCGTAATAGGGAAAAAAGTCACAAGTACTATCAGTATAATTTTAGGCAAAAGATCATATCCGAACCATAATACCAAAAGCGGTGCAATTGCTATTGTAGGAATCGTTTGGCTGATAATAATAATCGGATAAAAGGTTTTATAAAGTTTTGAAAATCTGTCCATTAACAATGCAAATAAAAGTCCCAGTAGCACTCCTACTGTCAGTCCAAGCATACTTTCAAGCAGCGTATACAAAAGATGATACATGAGTAATGAAAAATCTTCTACCAATGCACTTACTATCTGCACAGGTGAAGGCATAAGATATCCCGGTATTATTTGTAGGCTGCAAAGCATCTGCCAGATCAACAAAAATAAAACACCAAATCCGATCGGGTATATACTGTCTCTTTTATTTTTCATCTGTATGGTGTTTTGTCACCTTTCTGTCTATTGTAAGCAAGTCTCCGTCAGGTTTAAAGCTTACTTTAATATAAGCCATTACCCCCGGTGCACCTGCTCTTATCGCCACATGTTGGCATTCCTTTACAATATCCATAAGTTCGTCATATTCGCCCTCAATGGTTGTTTCAAAAGGACCGACATAATATTTCAAACCTGTACTCTTTATATATGCTATTACCTCATCTACAATTCTTACTATTTCTTCATTGTCATATACTTCAGGTAATGTCTGTATAGCTACACTCGCATTCATATTTACCTCCAAAAAAAGACTGCTCTACGGCAGTCTTTTTCTTTCCTACGCCGGCATTACCCGGATCAGGTTATGGGTTAAGGTAAAAACCTCTCTCAGCCGTATTAGCACCCCTTCAAATATTTACTTTGATTATAATACGAATCCAAAAAAATTCAATCAAATTTTTTATAAAAAATAAAAACTTTTAGTTGACAGATTAGAGCTTAACTGGTATAGTATCAAAGTACCTTACAGAGGGGAATAGTTCAATGGTAGAGCAACGGTCTCCAAAACCGTAAATGGGGGTTCGAGCCCCTCTTCCCCTGCTTTAAATCTCGAGGTGTGGCTCAGTTTGGTGGAGTGCAGCGTTCGGGACGCTGAGGTCGCAAGTTCGAATCTTGTCACCTCGATTTATAAGGCCAATTGGTCAAGCGGCTAAGACGGCGCCCTCTCACGGCGCAAACCCGGGTTCGATTCCCGGATTGGTCATCAAAAAGTATATATCCCGTTAAAGGGCCAATTGGTCAAGCGGCTAAGACGGCGCCCTCTCACGGCGCAAACCCGGGTTCGATTCCCGGATTGGTCATTAAAGGAAGAGTGAAACTCTTCCTTTATTCATATATATGCTTGTGTAGCACAGTTGGTAGTGCAACTCATTCGTAATGAGTAGGTCGTCGGTTCGAGTCCGATCGCGAGCTTAAAAAAGCTGCCTTTCGGCAGCTTTTTTACATTTCCACTTCTATTCCGTCTCTCCAGATTCTGTCAAGATCATAGAAAGCTCTGTCTTCTCTAAGGAAAATATGAACAACAATATCTCTGTAATCCAGCAACATCCATGTTGCATTCTTATTTCCTTCTATAGCATGCGGAACAATTCCTTCTCTACCTAAAATAAAATCAATCTCATCAGATATAGCCTGAACCTGATTTACATTATTTGCACTGGCTATTATAAAATAATCCGCTACGGAACTTACTTTTGTTATATCAATAACCTTGATATATTCGCCTTTTTTGTCATCAATTATATTATAAATCTTTTTTACAATTTCTTTTATTTCCATCTACACCTCTTCATCTCTCAATTCATATGTAAACTTATCTATATACATATCCTGACTGCTCAAATACTCAATAGTTGATTTTGCAATTCTTCCTATCGCTTTAGTTATATCCTCAAATGCAAGTTTTCTTATCTCATCAAGACCCGGTAATTGTTTTCTGTTAGGTTCTATATAGTCTGCAACAAATACAATTTTTTCCAACATACTCATATCTCTTTTACCTGTTGTATGCCATCTTATAGCCGACAAGATAACTTCATCTTTAATATTGTAGTTTTTTCTTGCTAAGTAAGGTGCGTATATTGCATGAAGAATTTGAGGCGCTTTATCTGCCACCAAAGCAACATAAGTTTTATCGGTATAAGGATCGTCAAATCCTTTCATATCCTCTTTGAGTTTTGAAACCTTCTCTCCTTTTGCAACATCATGCAAAATACCTGCAAGTTCCGCCTTTACAATATCCTCTCCATAGCGCATGGCCAAAGCGGCCGATGTATAAGCCACTCCAAGAGTATGCTCATATCTTTTTTTCGGCAATTTATCCTTCAAATCAGCCTTTATAAGGTCTATATTTTCTCGACTAAAATCAAACATATATTTTATTCTCTTCTATATATCTGCAAACACTCTCAGGAACATACTTTGTAATACTTTCTCCGCCTCCGGCCAATTCCCTTATCTGAGTTGAAGAAATATCAATATCCATAGTATCCAAAAAGTAAATACCTTTAATTTCATATTTACTTTTCAGATGCTCAAAATGTTTTTTTAAGGTAAGATTTTCATTGCTGTAATCCCTTGATGCCACTATCAATTTTACTACCTTTAATATGATATCAGGATTTTTCCAGGTTTCTATCTCATAAAACGAATCCGCACCCATAATAAAGTAAAACTCATCGTCAATGTACTTACTCTGAAGTTTTTCCAAAGTATTGAAAGTGTAGGAATTACCTTCTAAAGTATTTTCAAAATCCGAACAATAAAGTCCGCCATGCCCCTGTATCGCCAATTCAATCATGGATTTTCTGATAGAGAATTCACTGATCTTTTTACCAAGCTTATGTGGCGGTGTCTTTGCGGGCATAAACCATACTTCATCAAGATTACACAACTCTTTTGCTTCCTCTGCCAGTATCAAATGTCCGAAATGTATCGGATCGAATGTACCGCCAAGAATACCGATTCTTTTCATATTATTTCAGAAGGTTTATCTTTCTGTTCTTAGGCTCATCAGCCTGTTTATAAAGTACTATCTTCTTTCCTATAACCTGCACCACTTCGCTTCTTGTAAGCTTTGCAATTTCAGCTGCAATTATCTTAGGATCGTCGGCACAGTTTTTCAAAACAGATATCTTTATTAACTCTCTGGGCTCCATAGCCTCTGCAATAGCTGCAGCATTCTCCTCTGTAAGAGAAGCTTTACCTATTTGCATTATAGGGTCAAGGTTCATAGCAAGTCCCTTTAAATATGCTCTTTGTCTACTATTCATTTTTCTCCTATTTACTTATAATAGTCAAACTCATGGCCATACATACGAACAGTATTTCCATCAACTATTCCTGCCTCTTCCAGCTTTTCCAAAACACCTGAAGTCTTTAAGAATTTCTGGAAGAAATCAAATCCCTTCTCAGAATCAAGATTTGTATATCCAAGCATCTTTTCAATTCTTGGACCTTCTACCACAAATACTCCGTCCTCATCGATTTCAACTGTAAACGGAAGATTCTTATCACTTGAATAATCTACTTCAAACTCTTTCTCAAAAACTTTAACAGTTCTGTCTATTGTACTTAAAACATTTACAAGTTCATAGAGAAGCTCCTGTATGCCTTTTCCGCTTACTCCCGATATAGGGAATACCTTAATGTCGGGAAAAGCCTCCTTTATTCTCTCTATTTGACTGTTCTCTTCATCATAGATTGCATCTATTTTATTTGCAGCAATAAGCTGTGGTCTTTCAAGCAGGCTCTCATCATAACTCTTAAGCTCATTCATGATGGTTTTTATATCCTCTACAGGATCTCTGCCTTCAGTAGAAGCCGCATCTACCACATGTACAAGTACCTTGGTTCTTTCAATATGTCTTAGGAAATCATGTCCAAGGCCTACACCTTCACTGGCACCCTCTATAAGTCCCGGAATATCCGCCATAACAAAACCGCCTGCTCCCTTTACATCCACCACTCCCAGATGAGGATCAAGTGTTGTAAAGTGATAATTAGCAATCTTAGGCTTTGCATTACTTACTCTGGAGAGCAGTGTTGACTTACCTACATTAGGAAATCCTACGAGACCTACATCAGCTATAACCTTCAGCTCCAAGAGAACAAACATCTCTTTTCCGGGCTGACCGGGCTTTGCAAACTTAGGTACCTGCATGGTAGCGGTGGCAAAATTCATATTTCCGAAACCGCCTTTACCGCCTCTAAGGATAACCTCTCTCTTATTTTCTCCGGACATATCGGCAATTACCTTGCCTGTTTCAAAGTCCTTTATTACCGTACCCTCAGGTACTTTAAGCGTCAGACTCTTGGCATCAGCACCATGGCATTTTCTCTTACCACCCGGCTCACCGTCTCCCGCCACATATTTTCTCTTCATTCTAAAATCGGTGAGTGTATTCAGACCTTCATCCACTTCAAAAATGATATCTCCGCCTTTTCCACCATCACCACCGTCAGGACCGCCGGCTGCCACAAAAAGCTCTCTTCTAAAGCTTACATGTCCATCTCCGCCCTTGCCCGATTTTATAAAAATTTTTGCACTGTCAGCAAACATAAATACCTCTTTGTATTAAAGAAGGCCTCATACATCTGTATGAAGCCTCCCGTCTCAACTCTTATTCAGCAATAGCTCTTGGGTAAACAGAAACCTGCTTTTTGTCTCTGCCCTTTCTTTCAAAACGAACTACACCGTCAACTGTAGCGAACAAAGTATCATCACCACCACGACCTACATTAAGTCCCGGATGAATCTTTGTACCTCTCTGTCTGTATAGTATATTTCCAGCTAAAACAAACTGTCCGTCTGCTCTCTTAGCACCAAGTCTTTTTGACTCAGAGTCACGACCGTTCTTTGTAGATCCAACTCCCTTTTTATGAGCGAAAAGCTGAAGGTTCATTTTTAACATTTACTTGACCTCCTGTAAATTAATCTTGATAAAATCTCCGTACTCTTCTCCTATATCCATAAGACCAAGAATACATGAATCCAGTAATAGTCCCGATTTTTCACTTCTATCATGCAAAACAAACGAAAAGAAGCCGTCATCAGAATCGACCGTAAAGTCGTCATCACAAAAATGTTCAATAGAATTTGCCAGATTCAGTGTAAGCACCGAAACCGCCGCACATACTATATCCTTGCCTTCTTCATCAAAGTTTGCATGTCCCGAAACTTTCAAACCGGTGTATTTGCCATCTTTAGCAAATGCAATAACGTCAATCATAAAGATTATGCATTAATCTTTTCAATCTTAACTTCTGTAAACTGCTGTCTGTGACCGTTCTTCTTGTGGTGACCTTTTTTAGGCTTGTACTTGTATACAATAACCTTCTTAGCCTTGCCCTCTTTAAGAACAGATGCACTAACACTTGCTCCTGTTACAGTAGGTGTTCCAACTTTAAGTTCTCCATCGTTTAGTGCAAGAACCTGATCGAATGTAACAGCCTCACCGTCTGCTTTTCCAAGTTTCTCTACTCTAATGATATCTCCTTCAGAAACCTTATACTGCTTACCACCTGTAGCAATAATTGCGTACATAAGGATACCTCCTATTATCATTACTCGCCAAAATTGGTGCCTGAAACAGGCTTGAAACCAACATTGAGCGGCATACCTACTAAGTATACACTAAAAATATAGTGATTGTCAATCAATATATTTACTTTCACTTTCATTTAATATTGTCTCAGCCTGCTTTGTAGCATCCTTGTCTACATCAGACTTATTTGTAACCTTATTTATAAGCTCAGGAATCATATCAAGGATTTTAGTGAATGCATCCTGATTTTTTATATTCACAACCTTGGTTCTTCCGTCTTGAATAATAAGCATTGCACTCGGTGTTATCTTGGCACTCATTCCGCCGCCACCCTTTGACTTTGAGGTTTCTTCAAATGTACCCGTTGCCATTCCGCAACTTACATCCACCAATGGTATTATTGTAGTATCACCTACAACAATAGGTTCTCCCACTACAGTCTTTGTTGTAAGAAAAGTATTCATACCGTTAAATATAGCTTCGGCATTATCAAAAAATCGACTGTTCTTCTCCATCTTTGCCCTTTCTATCGTAAAACATAATATATGTAAATTAATAAGCTCTCTTAAAGTCTTTATTATACCACATATTTATAATAATATCACCATACTTAGTTTACATTTATTTCCATATTTGATATGATGGTATCAATTCCTAGTTAGACACTAGGTATTAAATCAAAGCAAACTGATGATTTCGCTCAAACTCCAAAGGCTCTCGGCTGAAATAAATCATCAGATTACATAGAAAAGAGGAATCAAATGAAAATTTCTACTAGAGGTAGATATGCTTTAAAAATGATGGTCGAGTTTGCAATAAACTCCGATACACCCACAAAAATAAATCAGGTTTCCAAATCCTACGGAATTTCAGAAAAATACTTGGAGCAGATAGTTTCCATTCTTTCAAAGGCTAAGCTTGTAAAAAGTATTCGTGGTGCTCAAGGCGGATATTTACTCATCAAACCTGTAGAAGAATATACTGTTGGTGAAATACTGAGACTTACCGAAGGCTCACTCTCTCCGGTTGACTGTCTTGACGGCAACGGTTCCTGTGTGCATTCAGACTTTTGCGTAACACAGAACCTGTTTAAAAAGGTTGAAGATGCTATAAATAATGTAGTTGACAATATATCACTGCAAGATCTGGTTGATGATGAACTTGATATTAGAAAAAGAGAAAAAGAACTTGAATCAAATGATAAAAACGGTTGCCATAAAATCACATAAAGGTGATATGAGGCAACCGTTTCAGTTTGCAAAACAACAAGGTCTCATACTTTTCACTTAAATCAATATACTTTGTAAAATTATTTAAAGACAATACTAATAAACATATTATCTATATAGAATCAAATATAAAATGCAAACTCCTTCTCATACAACACCTCAATATTTTATTTGGTTAAAAACGTATACAACGAAAGTACTGAAAATATCCCGGATAGTATTATTATAACAATCCTTGCTAACCTAAATTTAAGTCTGCCTGTTAAAATATTTGAAAATACCATTGTCCCGAATATTCCAAACACCATCATGAAAATAATGAATTCAAAAGTTTTATCACTTAATTTAACAATATCGGTAGAGCTGTTTAATGCAAGTAATATAATACAAATACACCAAACCGCTACAAATATATAAGACAATATCTTCTTCATATCTTCTCCTTAATCATGTCCGGTTCTATTATACCATTTATATATCTCATATTCTACCTTTGACAGTGCAAAAATAAAAGGCATGGCGCCTTACATCACCATGCCTTTTATTTTACTCTAACATTTTTATATAACTCTAACCCTTGCGTAAATATATCACTCTAAGAATCACTCTAACTATGTTATATCGCTCTAACTATATAACACACTCTACAATCACCCTTAAAACACTCCTATTATCACTCAGCCTTTGCTATATCACTGTAACAATCACTCTAAAATAAAACATTGATATTTATGAAAAGTTTGACTTCTCAAACATTTCTTGGCTTTGACAATTATGATTATAGCAGCAAAAATATACTTTTTATAAAAAAAGTATAAACTGCGGTTTTTAAGGTACAAACTGCAGTAAATCTATTTGTTTTAATTTTTAACGTAAAAAAGCTATCTAAATGATAGCTTTTTTACTGTGATCTCCTATATACTCCAAACAAATTCACTCAAGATTGGATGGAACTCCCGTATCACTCTTTAACATCTGATTTCTCTAACAATTGCCATTATACA
Source organism: Lachnoanaerobaculum sp. MSX33 (assembly GCF_000512995.1). Classification (NCBI taxonomy): domain Bacteria; kingdom Bacillati; phylum Bacillota; class Clostridia; order Lachnospirales; family Lachnospiraceae; genus Lachnoanaerobaculum; species Lachnoanaerobaculum sp. MSX33. The sequence goes on from NZ_AZXX01000071.1 coordinate 29,512, forward strand.
TGAATTTCTATATAATCTACATGAAAGGTATAAAATACGGTTTTTAAGGTATAAACTGCATTATTCATATTAATTATATCGTTTTCTTTACCTTAATGTAAAATAAAATATACAAAAAGAGGAACATTATGAATGTACTTATAACAGGTGCTTCCGGCGGTATCGGCAGAGCCGTCGCAATAGAATTCGCAAAACATAAATGTAATATAATCGGCTGTGCAAAAACAAATGCCAAAGGACTTGAAGAAACAAAAAAGATAATTGAAGATACAGGTGTAAAATGTTATACAGAACTCTGTGATATCACGAATGAAAAAGCTGTAATAGATTTTATATCATCTTCAATAAAAGAAATAGGACCTACAGAAATACTGGTAAATAATGCAGGTATATCCTTTATCGGTTTGATGCAGGATATGTCAATAGATGAGTGGAATAATGTAATTAATACCAATCTCACATCAGTATTTTTAATGTCAAAGCATATAATTCCATACATGTTAAAGGAACAAAAAGGGCATATTATAAATATTTCGTCTGTCTGGGGGAATATAGGTGCATCCATGGAGGTGGCATATTCAGCCTCCAAGGGAGGTTTAAACAGTTTTACAAAAGCACTGGCAAAAGAGCTTGCACCAAGTAATATTTTGGTAAATGCAATCTCTCCCGGATTTATTAATACTGAAATGAATAAATGCTTTGATAATGATGAATTAAACGCTATATTTGATGAAATACCGCTTGGAAGAAGTGGTGAAACCGATGAAGTTGCCGATCTTGTATACAAAATTGCAACATCCAAATATCTTACAGGACAAATAATCACAATAGACGGCGGATGGACATAAAATGAAGGCTATCATACACTGCAGGATTAATTATAAGTCATTCAAATCAAGTCTTTCCTGTAGCATTTATGATAGCCCTTTATATATAAAGATATAATATCTTTATATCAATATTTGAATATATCAAATACTACCGATATATTCATTGTTGCTTCAACAATCTTCTAATGATTTAATTATAAATAGCAACTAATTTTATGTCAATATCCCCTTTATAACTTTGTGAATATTGACCTTATAATATTTTTGATTATATTAATCTCGCACAAATATATGTGTACTTTCTATTGATAATATGCCAATAAAAACATGAATTCGAGAGTTTTTCTTGATAAGTTTCGGCGCACTTTATCTTGCTAATCTGGTGAATAACTTAAAAAAGGAGTTTCATGGTTATATATAAAACTTATGGTCGCTGTAATTTCATAACAGACCGTATATTTTCTTAATCTTTCTTATATACAACTTTACCACCAACCATAGTCAATACAGGCAATATATTTTTGATATCGTCATGTTCTACGGTAAAAATATCTTTGTCCAGTAGCACCATATCCGCCAAAAATCCTGGTTTTATACGTCCTTTAACATCTTCCATGAACTCTCCATATGCACTTTCTAATGTATAAGCATCAATGGCTGTTTCCACATCAACACACTCATTAGGATAATAACCTTCCTTAGGATTTTCATTTTTATCCTTCCTGGTTACAGCCATATATATATTTGGAAACGGATTACAATCTTCTACCGGACAATCTGTACCATACGCTACATGTGCTCCTTTTCCGGCCAAACTTCCAAATGCATATGAAGTCGAGGCAAGCTTAGAGCCTACAAGATTATCCGCGATCTTCATATCATAATCCAAGAATATTGGCTGTGCAAAAACAAGTATATTGAGTTTAGCAATCCTATCTATTAACTCACTACTTGTAATTTGACAATGTATCAAAGTATGTCTTAATTTATTTTCACCATCCACAAATGCCTTTTCATAACTATCAATAGTACGTTTTACAGCCTCATCACCAATAACATGAGTAACAACTTGAAGTCCTTTTTCCTTAGCTAACTTGCAGTACCTGTCCATATCCTCAACGCTAATCCATTCAAGCCCATGGTCATCAGGTCTACCAACATATCCATCTGTCATAAGAGCTGTTCTAGCCCCAAGACTTCCATCTTTAAATAATTTTAAAGGTCCAAGAGTAAGCCAAGAATCTTTTGGATAAACACCATGTACATATTCACCATTTTCTAAGTACTCTTTAAAGTCTTCTACATTATTAAAACATACTTGATGCCTATATCTAAGCAATCCTTCGCCTTTATCATATATATCATGAAAAAGTTTAAAAGCGGCCGGTCCATCCATAAATGTTGTTCCAACATCATTGCTTTGCACACTGGTAAGCCCATGTGCTACTGCATATTCCATGGTTTCAATCAAAATTTTTCTACGTTCTTCAAGTGAAAAATCCGGAATCAAACGTTTTGCAATATTGCAACCGTTCCCTGTAAAAATACCGTTAGGCTTTCCATCCTCTCCCACAAGAAAGTCCCCATCTTTAAACAAGTTCTTATTATTTTCTATATCCAACATCTCTAAAAGTTTTGAGTTTGCAGAAACTATATGACCACAAACTCTTTCTAAAACAATAGGAAAATCAGTACTTATCTTATCAAGGTCATTTTTATCAGGTAATCTATTACTTTCTGTAAAATTATCTTGATTCCAACCTATAGCATGAAGCCCTTCTTTCACATAATTTTGATGTGTACTTGCAAATTCTTTACAAATATCAATCATCTCATCTATAGAAGTAACACCTTCAATCATAGCTTGATTTCTCGTCTCACCAAATTGCATAAAATGTAAATGTGAGTCATTCAATCCCGGAATAAGAGTTTTCCCCTTGCAGTCAATTACTTCTATTTTTTGCTTATCATCTAAATTATTTTTAATCTCATCATTACTGCCCACAGCAACAATTTTATCATTTTCTACCAGAACAGCTTGTGCAAACTTACCTCTTTCAACATAAACTTTTGCATTAAACAAGACCTTTCTCATATTACTTTGCCTCACTCTTTATTCTTTTATCAAAGATAAAGTAAACAACAGCACCTGCTGCAGGAACTAAAAGCCCCAATGAACCATTTATAGGATCTTCTATAATACCTTGGATCAAAAGCCCTACAAATACCAATGCAACTACAATAACAGATATCGGATATAACCACACTTTGTAAGGTCTATCTATATTGGGATACTTGTGTCTCAATATAGGAAGTGCAAGTATAACCAACACATTAAATATCATTCCACTTATTACCACAAGATTTGTCAACTGATCCAAGTTTCTAAGTAATACTAATACTACAGAGAAAATACATTGAACAATAATTGGTACAGTTGGAACTTTATACTTTGGATGAAGTTTTTTAAAACTCTTGAAAAAATGTCCTTCTTCTGCCATAGCATAATACATTCTAGGTTGTGCAAGAACCATTCCATTCATGGTCCCAAACATAGCGAATATCATTCCGATTGAAACAATTATTCCACCGGCATTTCCTAAAACTGTTTTTGCAACTGCCGTTCCAAGATACAAATCATCATTATTTATCATTTCTACAATCTTTTCATGTGGCAATACTTTCATAATTGCAAAATTAAATAATGCATATAACACAGTCACTCCACCTATACCTATGATAATAGCCAGTGGTAAATTTCTTTTTGGATTTTTTATTTCTTCAGCAACAGTATTTAGATTACTCCATCCCTCATATGCCCAAAGTGCCGCTACAATTGCAATAGCTAACATTGATATAATATTGGTATTATGTTCCACAGCATAAGTACTTGCCGATCCAAGCGAAAGATCCGGACTTACTTTTCCAACAAATAATGCAACAAACATAACCACTGCAATAGGCACAAGTTTTGCCACCATTGAAAGGCTTTGTACGGCGGAAGCCACCTTAACTCCAACTAAATTGTAGATAGTAGCGCCAATAATAAGTATAATGGCTGCAACCTTTATACCTAAATCACTAATATGAAAGAAAGATTTTGCTACATTCATAAGAGCAATAGCAACTGCAGCAATAGAACCCGGTCCACCAAGTAACCAATCGGTAAAACCTGCCATAAATCCAACCACGGGATGAAAAGCCTCATTAAGATATATTACTCTTCCACCGGCTTTTGGCATTGCTGTTCCAAGTTCCGCATAGCATAGTCCTGCTACTAAAGATACAATACCTGCAAGTATCCAACAAATCAATGCCAATCCACTATTCATTCCTGTTCTTTGTAATACATATGACCCAAGATAAAATATACCTGAACCGATCATAATACCACCAATAATGCTTATTCCACCAAACACACCGATTTCACGCTTGAATTCTGTTTGCTCCGTGGTCAGTGAAGATAATTTTTGGTTGTCACTCATATATTGTCATTTCTCCTATGTATTTTTTATATCTGATTATAAAAAAAACTTAGGTTTACCATATCTCTTATATAATAAACCTAAGTTATAAAACTTATTCTACTTCAGGGTGTTCCTTTTTAAACTTCGCGTTCTTTATAGGAGCCACAACTGCCAAAGGTATTACAAGCAAGAATACACAAACTCTACCAATCCATCCATAACCTACAGCTATAAGCTTTGTAAGTCCTGCAAATGACAACAATGTAGCTATCACAATTGAAATGAGTGATATAATTATTCTTCTTTGCTCGATATTTAATGATTTAAATCCAACTTTCTCAAATCTTGTTACAAGTCCAAATACTACTCCTACACCTGTTGATACAAATGCACAGAACAATATAACTGAATATGCATATAACAAAATTGGTGCATTTATAAATTTGGCTATATTGAAAATTGGAAGACTCATACCATCTTCAAGTTGTGTGAGCGCATTCAGATTTCCCAGTATCATTATGGCACAAAGTGCTGTCATAAGACCGTTTATAACAGTTCCAATTATAGCAAATCCCATACATTTTTTTGTTGTATCAAGAAGCTGAGATGTACTGATAATAGATGCAACTACCAAACTCTGAAATCCGGCGTACAACAATCCGTTCCATATTGCAGTTCCTAAAGATCCTTCTACATGCTTTGTTGCAGCAACTTCACTTATGCCTGCCTGTCCAAGTGACAATCCCGGAATCAATAGTGCAATAAGGCAAACCAAAATCATAATTGTTATAATTGTAGATGCCTTTCTAACAAGTCCTGCTCCGAATATAGTCAGAACAAAGAATATCGCTCCTGTTATTATACAACCGATATAAAAGTTCAATCCCCAAAGGCTTGCAAACAACTTTCCTCCACCTGCAATTGCAATACCGGCACCGACTACAACCAATACGAAGAAAGCAATATCAAAAAACAATTTACCTGCAGATGAAAATGGAGCATATAAATGATGTGCTAATTCATCATAACGGAAAGCTTTGTGATTCTTAGCCATTACTGCACCATTATAATAGCACCATCCCAAAAGTATTATTACCAATGCAGGCATAAACAGGGCGGTAAATCTATACTTTACAAAATACTGTACAGTTTGATTACCTGTTGCAAATCCACCACCTACATGTGTGCCAAACCAAACCGCTGCAACTGAAAACATTGCCCCTAAAGCTGATTTTTGAGAAGTATTCTTATCCATATACTTCCTCCTTAACCTTTATTAAATAATTCTTCTAAACGAGCACCATCTTTTAAAAGCTCTATTAGTTGTGGGACTACTTCATATATATCTCCTACAATACCATAGTCAGCTACATCAAATATAGGTGCGTTAGGATTTGTATTAATAGCAACAATAATTCCCGAATCCTGCATACCGGCCAAATGCTGTATAGCACCTGAAATACCACATGCAATATACACTTTTGGACGTACAGTTGTTCCTGTTTGCCCAACTTGTCTTGATCTGTCAATCCATCCGGCATCAACTGTAGCTCTTGAAGCACCTATAGTGCCTCCCAAGATATCTGCAAGCTCCTTTAATAGTTTAAAACCGTCCGCATTCTTGATTCCCATTCCACCTGATACTATAATATCTGCATCAGTTAATGGAATCATATCCTTTTTAATTTTTATTATATCTAATACTTCTGTTCTTATATCGTCCTCGGATAAATCAACCTTTACGTCAATGATATCTCCTGTTTTTGATGTATCTTTTATAGCCTTATCCATAACTCCCGGACGAACTGTACACATTTGAGGTCTTGTTTCAGGGCAGATAATAGTTGCCATCAAATTACCGCCAAATGCAGGTCTTGTCTGCAAAAGCTTTCCATCTTCCTCATCTATTTCAAGCTTTGTACAATCTGCAGTAAGTCCTGTGTTAAGTTTTGAAGCAATTCTTGGTGCCAAATCTCTACCTATATGGGTGGCTCCAATAAGAATTATCTCAGGCTTATACTCTTCTACTGCCTTTTCCAACACCTTTGCATAACCGTCTGTAGTATAATTATGTAATAACTTGTTATTTACATAATATACCTTATCGGCACCATGTTGTATAAGCTCAGGTATCAAATCATCAACATTATCTCCTGCAAGAAATGCACATAGCTCAACGCCAATCTTACTTGCGAGTTTCTTTCCTTCTCCCAAAAGTTCAATAACTACAGGTGTAAGTACTCCCTGACGTTGTTCGGCAAATACCCACACTCCTTTAAATGATTTTATATCTCTGTTATCCATGCTTTCCTCCTATCAGATAATGTGATGATGTTTAAACTTGATAGCCAATTGTTCAACCATATCTTTTACGCTTCCTTCAAGCATAACAGACTTTCCCTTAGCCGGTGGAGTAAAGGATTTATATACTCTTGTAGGAGATGCCTTAAGACCTACATCTGTTGGTGATACGTCCAAATCATCAATATTCCAACGTGTTATATCCATCTTCATAGCTTCAAATATTCTATCAACGCTCATGTATCTTGGACTGTTTAATTCTTTAACAGCAGTCAACATAGCCGGTGACTTTACCTTTATTACTTCATATCCATCTTCCAGCTGTCTTTGTACTGTCACAGTGTTATCGTCATTTAATACAATATCCTGCACATATGTTATCTGTGGAATTCCAAGTTTTTCTGCTGTTTGTGGCCCTACTTGAGCTGTATCTCCATCTATTGCCTGTCTTCCACCAAATATAAAATCATAATCTTTCAATTTGCGACATGCCGATGCCAATGCATTTGATGTAGCCCATGTATCTGATCCGCCGAACGCTCTGTCTGAAATCAAATATGCTTCATCCGCACCCATAGCCAAGCACTCTCTAAGCATGTTTTCAGCCTGTGGCGGTCCCATAGAAATGACACTTACTATTGTATCAGGTAACTTATCTTTTATTGTTAACGCTGCCTCCAAGGCATTTGCATCATCCGGGTTTAAAATACTAGGTACACCATCTCTTATAAGCGTATTTGTTTTAGGATCTATACGCACTTCTGTAGTATCAGGTACCTGTTTTGCACATACTATAATTCTCAAAATAAATCCTCCATGTTAATTAAAATAAACTATAAGCTTGTTATTTTATCACTTTTTTATCACATGGCCTGCAATAACCATTTGTTGTACCTGTGATGTTCCTTCATAAATTGACAAAATCCTTGCATCTCTATATATTCTCTCAATAGGATAATCCTTGATATATCCATATCCTCCATGGAGTTGTAGTGCTTTATATGCAACCTCGTTTGCTGTTTCTGCTGCATAATATTTTGCCATAGCTGACTCAAGTCCGGGTACTCCGCCACTATCTTTTTTCATAGCTGCATCATACACAAGCAATCTTGCAGCCTGAACCTTTGTAGCCATATCTGCAATGGTAAACTGTGTATTTTGGAATTTTGCTAAAGGTCTATTAAACTGAATTCTTTCTTGAGTGTACTTTATCGCTTCATCTAATGCTCCTTGTGCTACTCCAAGAGCCTGTGCTGCGACTCCAATTCGTCCGTAATCCAATGTGTTCAGCATTATCTTAAAGCCACGTCCTTCTCCTCCAAGTAAATTAGACTTAGGAACCTTTACTTTATCCAATATAATATCTGAAGTCTCTGTACCACGAATTCCCATCTTATCTTCATGTGCACCGACTGAAAAACCATCCCATTTAGATTCAACTATAAAAGTACTTATCCCCTTAGTTCCCTTACTTTTATCTGTCATTGCGGAAATTATTGCAAAATCACAAATAGGAGCGTTAGTTATAAAACATTTTCTTCCGCTTAATTCGTAATATTCACCCTTATCAATAGCAATTGTCTGTCCTGCTCCTGCATCTGATCCTGCTCCGGGTTCTGTTAATCCAAAGCTTCCAATGTATTTTCCTTCTGCAAGTGGTCTTAAATACTTTTCTTTTTGTTCAGGTGTTCCAAAGTTAACCAAAGGAAGTGCAACAAGAGATGATCCTGCTGTGATATATGTTCCTGTAGATGCACATCTCCTACTGATTTCTTCCATAATTATGGCATAAGAAACATAATCTGCTCCTGCACCACCGTATTCCTTTGGAATTATTGATGAAATAAACTTATACTTTACCAGTTTATCAATAACTTCCTCCGGGATTTTCCCGGTTTTATCAACCTCATCAGGATAAGTAGACATCTCTCTTTCTACGAAATCTCTGATAGTTTTTCTTAACAATTCGTGTTCTTTTTTTAAAATCATATTACCCCCGCTTTTTTAAAGCATTTCAGCAAATGTTTGTAATCTTGTCCTTATTTGTTCAATACTACCTGACTCCTGGTCAATTTCAATTGTAACAGCCTTTAATCCTGCATCATGAATGTCGTCCAACAAAATAGGAGCATCATACTCTTCTGTATCACAGAATTTTAAAAGTGCAAATACAACACCTTCCGCATCTCTATCTTTTGCAAGCTTTGCAACCATCTTTCCTCTAATTCTAAAAGGATCATATGCGAAAGAGCATCCTTCTATTTCTGACCACTGTGTTGCAATGCTTAAGAGCGCATTTTCTTTTCTTGGCACATCGGTTCTAAACTGTCTTGTTTCATGAGCAATATCATCACCAACAATCCTTAACGCGTTAGACTCCATAATTTCAAGAATTTCTTTGGAATCCAAAATGAATCCTGTTGTTATTATCTTGTGACCGTCATACTTTTCTTCAGGTAATTTTTTTAACTCATCATTGATGAGCTTTACCTTTTGTGTATGTTCTTCCTTTAACATAAAGTAAGCTGACTTTATTATATGGCTTCTTTGTACATTATTTATAGAATTAGGATGTGTTGCTGCCAACTCAACAAACTCTCTCATAGTCTTTCTATGCTCATTATAAATATCTATGCTGTTAAAAATTGCTTCCTCGGATATTTCTTTTTCACAAACCTTCTCTAATTCTTTTTTTACGCTCTCAAGTTCAGAAACAAGATACTTTACACCTGCAGATAATTTTCTATTCTGTGGGTATACAAGTGTAATAAATGGAATATCCTTAATAGCAGCTTTCCAGTTTTGTCCCAAACAAATCAATGTATCATCCATACCCGGAATAATAGCTGCGGACAATTGATTATATGTTCCTTTTAATGCTAATTCCATACAAGTAAACACTACAGAATTGCAGAATGCAGGAAAATATTGTTTGGCCAGATCTAATGTAACATTTTGTCCACCCCAAATGCCTACCGGCAACATACCGGCTGCATGAACCAACTCTTCAGGTGTGTACACAGGCGCAACTCCAACTGCTTTGCTTCCTGTTTTACTCAAATAATCAGCAACCGCTTCTCTTGGATTTTCAGCAATATGTTCCAATTCACTTATTAAATTATCAATTGTTGTCATCTGCCTTACCTCCATTTTCTTTTTGATGTTCCATGACTTCTACTAAACCTTGAAGTCTTGTCTCAAATTGTGCGTCTGAAAAAGCTCTCGGATCGGCTTGATCTCCATCAAATGAAGCATATGGTAAACCTGTTTTTTCATGTACTTCTCTAGCCATTTGATATTGTATAAAGCTCATAAGCTTACAGCTACGATTCATGTGGTAGAATACACCCTCACAGTTTCCGTCTTTAAGAGCGTTTACTCTGTAATCTGTCATCTTATTCAAATCAACATTGTTGAACATACTACAATATGCTCGTGCTAATCCGTCAAGATCATTCTTCTCATATACTAAAGCCCATGCATGAGGATAAACGCTTCCTGTCATGTTTACACCATATTTTCCAAAAGACTTCATCTTGTATCCGATATATGGCCAACACGGTATTCCTTCCATCATTATTCTATACTTTTCTTCACATCTGTTAGAAGTTGTACCATTTTTTATATGTTCTTTAAGTTCAGAAATAAGTAGCTTAAAGGCCTCTGTAGTTTCTTTCTTCCCTCTATAACAAACTATAACTGCCATATATGAAAATAAGTCGAATCCATTCATTGGAGCAGGATATACATCTTTTGATAATGACATTGACTCTTTCCACAACTTGCCGTTTTCGGATGAAATAGCCATAACTTCTTCTAATTTTTTAGGATCGAACTTCTTTCCTGAGATTTTTTCCAATTGATTTGCAGCTTCTTTAAATTGCTCTACAAAATAGTCAATACGACTCTGACTCACTTCTCCTGAATTATTATATGCCGCATCAATCATTATTAGAGGTATATTAAGCTCTCTTGCAAGACTCTCATACCATTTTATAACTTCATTACAAATATTATTACAACAACACACAAAATCAGGCTTCGGCATATTAAGATTTTCAGATCCGCCGTTTTCAAGTAATCCAAAATTTGTTCTTGCATATGCACATAAATCAATAGAATATCCTCTTGATTCAGCCTTTTCCTGTAATGACAATGATTCCTTTTTAGCTGCCACACCGGCCGCCTGGTTTTCCGGATATAATAAAGGTAATCCAAAACACTCTACAATTTCCTGTGGAAATACGGATGTAGACCAACCTACCGGAATTCCTTTTTCTTTAGCCTCCCATGCCTCTTTGTAAGACTTGGCTAAAAGACCGTTAATCATCTTCATCGCAGTGATTTTATTTTCTTCTGCCATTTTTCCTCCTTTACTTATAATCACTTATTCAATGCTTCGAATGCAAAAAGAGCTGCACCTAAAGCTCCTGTCAACTGAGCGAGTTTAGGAACTTCTATATTCTTTCCAAGAGCATCCTCCATAGCCTTCACGACACCTATGTTTTTTGCCACTCCACCAACCATGACAACTTTATCCTTTATACCAACTCTTTTTGCAAGTGCTGCCACTCTACCTGCTACAGAAATATGGATTCCGGCTATTATATCTTCTTTATTAACACCTGCAGACAAATGCGAAATAACTTCCGACTCTGCAAATACTGTACATGTACTGCTTATATTAACAGGTGATTTTGACATCATTGAAATTTCACCCAACATTGAAACCTCTGTTTCCAATACCCCTGCCATAACATCTAAGAACCTGCCTGTACCTGCTGCACATTTATCATTCATGACAAAATTAGATAAATTTCCATTCTTATCTAATAAAAGTGCCTTTATATCCTGTCCACCAATATCAATAACTGTTCCTACATCCGGAACAAGAAAATGTACTCCTTTAGCATGACAACTCAACTCACTAATCTGCTTTTTTGCTCCCTGATATGTCATCCTTCCATAACCGGTTACAACAACAGCCTCCATATCACTTTCTAAAAGATTACTTTCCGTTAACAATTTTTCCTTTACACGTTCCGGTCCACTGGTACCTGTGCCTGAGGTAATAATTGCCGTACAAACGATTTCTTTACCATCCTTTAGCACAACTCCCTTTGATGCAGTAGAGCCGAAATCCAATCCCATTGTATACACTTTTCTACCTCATTAATTATGATTAATTTATAACTTTGTTTTCTCTGAGTTTGTTAAGCTCATCATCACTGTATCCTGCTTCTTTTAATACTTCTACTGTATGTTCTCCAAGTAAAGGTGAAAGCTTGTATTCTTCCCTTTCTCTCTTTGGGAATTGTACAGGATTTGTGAACATAGTTCTTTCATTTCCATTTCTGTATTTTATTTTAATCAAGAAGTCATTATCCCAACACTGCATATCATTCGCAATATCAACAGGAGTCTGTAACTTTTCAAATGGAATACCCGCTTTTTGTAATCTCTCACACCATTCATTGATAGGACGTTTTGCAAATTCAACTTCCATCATATCTACAAATTCTTCAATATAATTTACAACACTTTTCATTGTGCTATATTTAGAATCCTTTAAATCAGGACGTTCTATTACTATATCGCAAAATCCCGGGAACCACTTGTCGTATTGGAAAAATGCCAATTGTAACCAATTTCCATCAGAACACTTATATGTAGTATTAAGTGGATTTGGAGGATTCTTACGTGTTATCGGCATATTATATCCATACTGTGCCGCATTAACATATAAGCCTAATCCAAATACAGCTGTATGGAATAAAGACACTGTTACTTTTTCGCCTTCTCCTGTCTGACCTTTATTATACAGAGCAGCCAGTATACCTGCTGTAAGGTTCATTCCGGCATAATGATCGCCTAATGCCGCCGCTGAATTACATGGAGATGTATCTTTCTCCATAAGACTTGCAGCCACTCCACCTCTAGCAAAATATGCTGTGTAATCAAATGCCGGATTATCCTTTGCAGGACCTTTTTCACCATATCCTAACAAATGAGCATATATAACATGCGGAAGTCTCTTGTGAACACTCTCATAATCCAAACCACTTTTAACCAAAGCTTTTTCTCGAGTATTAGTCAAGAAAATATCAGCTGATTCAAGTAATTTGTATATTATCTCGACTCCCTCAGGTGTTCCTGTGTCAACTACAATACCCTTCTTTCCGGAGTTTTCCATCTCAAACAGTGGACATTCATCTTCTCCGGTAGGAAAATTCCATTGCATTCCTACGGCTCTAGTCATATCTCCAAATGCAGGTTCAATTTTTATTACTTCTGCACCCCAATCTGCTAAAACTCTACCACTTATAGGTCCTGCAACAAAATTCGCATATTCAATGACTCGTATGCCTTCTAACAACTTTCTTTTACCCATATTTCAAATCCTCCTTATATAAATATGTGAAAATTGTACTTAAATTTATTATATATCCAAAGATAATTATCGTCAAGTAATATATATATTGATATAATATAATCTATATTTTACTATTTTTGTAAAATTTTATTCAATGCCACAATAAATTATATATAATTTTTCAAAGGTTAGTTTTTCTTTTTTACATTGTTTATTATGAATTCGCATATATTATCTTTTAATTATTAGTCTATATATTTAAGTATTTTGATACCTCATTCAAAGCTTTTATATATTTTTATATCGAAAATATATAAATAAAAAAAGAGGGATAAAACCCTCTTTTATATAGTAGTAAATATTTAACTTTAATACTGTGATCCACTCTCTGTGAATACATTTCCCTGATACTGTGCATCACCGAAGCCAAGAATAATCTCACATACGAACGGTAAAAAGAATAAGCCTATTGCGAATCCTACATCATATCCGAAAGCTTTTGCTTTCCAATAGCAGAATCTTGCTCTTGCAACAATGAATACTACCAAAAATGCAAAGCTTACCAAACCGAATAAGAAACCGATAAATCCGCCTACACCTGCTATCAATGCTACTATTCTTGAAAGAATGAACGCACACCATAAATAAATAATGTATTTCTGATCCCATGTCTTTCCTGCGTAAAGATAATCATTATAAAATGGAATAATTGATTTCCATCCTTCAATATTCATCTTCTCAAAGACCTTGAACATTCCTACAACTGCAAGTACGTAGAGAATAAACGAAAAACAATTAACAAAGAACTGCAATATACCCATAATTTTGCCTCCTAAAACAGTTTCTTGTAGTGATAAAACGCATTAAGTTTTTATCAATACTTTTTAAAGTATATAGTACTTTTTATTATTCTGCAACAAATTTATATTCTAAATTTTCTTACTTTTTTATAACATTATCCTTATTCATAAATAATTTTATTTTTAATTCGGGCTTCACTTTAATATAATTCATTTACAGCCATTTTATATTCTTTCAGTCCACCGGATTTTCTTATCTTTTTCAGTATTTTAGCATATCTGTCATCATCACCAAGTATCATTCCCCAGATTTCTTTGAGTTTAAACAAAGTATTTCTTTCTCCGAAATCCAAAGACATATACTCTTCAACTATATCATCCAAAAATGCTACCGTCCTTTCAATACAGATGTTTTCTTTATTTTCCTTTATGGACTCGGCCAGTAGAGGATTTCTTACCAAACCTCTTCCAATCATAATTCCTGTAACCTTCTCATCAAAAATTTTTGTTTTCAAAACATTGATATCGTCTAATGTCTTTATATCACCGTTATATATAATATTCTGTTCCAAAGTATTACACGCTTGTGTAAATGAAGGTAAGTGTATATTATTTTTATAAAAATCACTTCGTAGTCTCGGATGAATTATTATTTCATTAAAATCATATTTTTCATATACTTTCAGTAAATCATCCCACTCTCCATAATCCGAAAAACCTATTCTTGTTTTTACAGAAATTGTTATATTGTTTTTCTTTTCAAATATTTCATAAAAGAATCTGTCTAACACTTCAGGGTTCTGTAAAAAACCTGAGCCGCGTCCCTTTGATGTTACAGTGCCTGACGGACAGCCGAGATTTATATTGAATTCACTATAACCCATCTCTTCTATTTCATCTACCAGCTTTAAAAAATCTTCTGCACTGTTTGTAAGGATTTGCGGTATCAAATATTGTCCCTTATTGTACTCTGTATTTAATTCCATCAATTCGGATTTTGAAAACCCTTTTTTCATATGCGGTGTAATGAAAGGTGTAAAAAATTTGTCCACTCCGCTAAAATGCTTTATATATACCTTTCTGAAAACATAATTTGTCACACCCTCCATAGGTGCCATGTATATCTCCATAAATCTCCTCAAATCAAAAAATAGAGGGCAAACAACCCTCTATCTAAGTTTATCATTTTATATGCATTTATCAAATATAATTTTTAATTTTTTTCTGTCTGTGATGAATCACTGCTTGGCGACTCCGGCATTTCAAGTTCATTTCCGTTTGCATCGGTAGGCTTTTGTGGCGGCTCTCCTGTAGGAGGATTTCCTCCCGGACCTCCGTTTCCATCAGGGGCACCCATGCCTCCTTGACCTCCAGGTCCTCCACCGGTGCTTTCACCGATAGTATTTCCACCTGCTGTTATAGTTACCTCATCACTGTTATCTCCTGCAGTTACTGTATATGTCTCTCCTGTGGTTAACTTATCTGAAGATATAACCGCAAAACTGAATGACTTGGCTGCCGTATAACTTACAATGACATTACCGCTCTTATCGGTTACCTTTATCTCCGTTCCTGCCTCAAGAGTACTTGAATAGTAAGCAGTTATAAAGTTCTGTGTTGAATTGCTTGAAAATGTCTGTGACATCTCCTGAACACCTGTACTTACAAATGTACCGCTTGAAATAGTTGCTTCACCGTTGTAATCAAGTGCAACGTCCGGACCTGAAGTAGCTCCTGATATATATACAGTTCCTCCTTCAATATATACCTGACCGTTTGAATCAATACCGTCTGCTCCTGCATCTACATTCACCACACCGCCTGTGATCTTTAAGTACGTATCAGCCTGGTTTTCCTCTCCATATGCTTCCTTCTCGGCGTCTGAGGCACTGTCATCGATAAGTCCCCTTGCATTAAGACCGTCATCTGTTGCAACAATATCAATATTTCCACCGTTAATATCAATAGTAACAGCCTCAAGACCTTCTCCGGCCTTCTCTATATTAATATTTCCACTGTTTATTACCAGCGCTCCGTCTGTTGTGATTCCGTCATCTTCCGCATTTATATTTATATTTGCATTTTCAATAGTAACAGAATCTTTACCCTTTATAGCCTTATCTACAGAATCAATAGTGATATTTCCTCCAAGTATAATAAGGTTGTCTTTAGATTTTATTGCCGCTGCATAATTAGAATCAATGTTTAGGCTTCCGTTTCCGTTAATAGTTAAATTGTTTTTAACAAAAAGTGTTGCATCAGGCTCATCTTCACCGTCTGCATACTCATAGCTTGTTCCGTCACTGAGTGTATTTGTTGTTCCGTCTACAAGTGTAATTACAACTTTCTTTCCTGTAGCTGCATTAATAGCTGACGATGTGGTATTTGTAATATTTACATCGTTGAATACCAGATGTACCACATCCTCATCACCGACTTCAGTTATTATCTGTCCGTCAAAGTCTCCGCTGAGAACATATGTACCCGCCTTTGTTATTTTAATATTTCCGTCTTCAAATGTAGCACCGTCACCTGTTATATCGGCACTACCTGCACTGAGTTCAATCTTCGTATCTGAGTCTGAATATGAAGTATCCAGATCTTCATCCGAGTACTCACCAACTGTTGTTATACTTGAAGTATCGGTTGCAGTAGTTTCGCTCTGCTGCATTGTAGTTTCTGTTGTAGTTGTTGTCTTGTTATTTGAACAACCTACTATTGCTAATCCAAGTGCCATAGTTATAAGCCAAGCACACATTTTCTTTTTATTCTTTTTCATATTGTACCTCGTTTCTAAAATGGGGTTTGTTGTTTATGCTCTGTATTATCTACAAAAGATATGTTCAAAATGTGTGCTTCAAGTGTAAAGTTTGTGTTTTTCTTACTTTTCCATAACGGAATACGTAAAGTTTTCTGCGAGCATTATACTAAAAAAGCAGACAGGCAATATCCCTGTCCGCTTGAATAATTCTTGAATTATTTTGCTACATAAACTCCGTCATTATTTACATAGTAACCGTCAGGAGTTGTTGCATTGTACCACATAGCACCGTTAGCATCGAAATAGTACCAAAGATGTGTATTCTCTGTGAGTAACCAACCGATGTTCATATGTCCGTCATCATGTAAGTAGTACCAGTTGTTATTGATATGTAACCATGAAGTATACATATAACCGTCTGCATTGAAATAATACCACTTAGAATCCTTGAATACCCAAGTATTCTTTGCATAATTTCCTGCACCATAGTTTAACCACCAGCCTTTAGCATCCTTTACCCATGTGCCTGCTGAAGAACTTAAAGTAGATACCGAGCTGCTTCTTCTGTTGCTTGAACCTGAACCGCCTGATGATGAAGAACCGCCTCTTCCTCTTCCTGAACTTGAAGGTGTTGCAACAGATGGTGTTGAAGGTGTTGCTGTTGATGATGTTGCCACTACTGCAGCAGTACTTCTTGACGGTATAATAATTGTTGATGGAGCTGCATTAGCTGCAAAAACCGCTCCAAATGTTAAACCTAATCCTAATGTAAGTGTCGCTATTAAACGTTTCATATATCCCTCCATATATCAAATTAATTTAATATTTCTTAACGAAACATTTAGGATAATAACATCATTCAACAAATAATGCAATGTAAATTACCTTTCTAAAAAATTACAACTTTCTTACATAATCAAATGTAATCTATGAAACACATATATTTACTGATACAATTAATTAACATATGTTAAATTCTATTGTTTAAATAGTTTTAACATAACATAAAAGGGAAGGCATAACCTCCCCTTAAAACCTTATTTCTTATCAAATTTTTCAAGTGCATCCCATACACCTAGTATATACATTACACCAAGCGCTCTGTCATACAGTCCGTATCCCGGTCTACACTTCTCATCCCAAATATGTCTTCCGTGGTCAGGACGAATATATCCTGTATATCCGCAGTCGTGATAAGCTTTGATTATATCTAAGATTCCTACATCTCCGTCACAATCTCTATGTGAAACTTCTGAGAAATCTCCTCCCTCATAATGCTTTACATTTCTTATATGTGCAAAGTAGATTCTGTCACAGTGCTTTCTGACTATGTCTGCAACTCTGTTATGTTCATTTGCACCAAGTGAACCTGAACAAAGTGTAAGACCTGAATAAGGATTATCTACAAGCTTTAAAAACTTATCAATTGCGGCTTCATCAACCAAAAGTCTTGGAAGTCCGAAAATATCCCATGGCGGATCATCCTGGTGAATAGCCATCTTGATATTACATTCCTCACAAGTAGGCATTATCGCTTCAAGGAAATACTTTAAGTTTTCCCAAAGCTTTTCTTTGGTAACAGGCTTATATGCCTCAAAGAGTTCCTTCAGATGCTCAAGTCTTTCAGGTTCCCAACCCGGCATTGTATATCCCTTTGATCCTTCTATGATATATCTTGCCATCTCAATAGGATCTTCTCTGATAACTTTCTTTTCATAGAAAAGTGCATTTGACCCGTCAGGCAACTCATGATGTAAATCAGTTCTGGTCCAGTCAAATACCGGCATAAAGTTGTAACATACAACCTTTACACCGAATTTTGCAAGATTTCTTAGAGTTGTTTTATAGTTTTCTATAAGTGCATCTCTTGTAGGTAAACCTATCTTTATATCATCGTGAACATTTACAGATTCAACCACATCCATATTAAAGCCATATGGTTCCAGTTGCTTTCTTACTTCTTCGATTTCGGCCACTTCCCAAACTTCTCCTGCTGCCTTGTTGTGCAAGGCCCAAACAATACCTTCAACACCGGGAATCTGCTTGATTTGCTTTAAAGTAACGGAGTCATTTCCTTCTCCGTACCATCGCCAAGTCATTTGCATAAATTTCTCCTTACTATAGTATCTATAAATATAAGTAACCTAAGTCACTGATATTATCCCACATATTTCTTCAATGTCTCCCTTACAGCTCCCTTTCCTGCTATAAGTTCCACAAAGTATTTTTCTGCAAGCTCACCAAGTCCTGCTTCATATAAGTTTACTCCGAATATGGAAGCATCGCCAAAGAGCTTTTCCAGTCTTGAATGTACATCAGTATCACCTATCTTAATATCTGCCACCATCGGAACCACCTTTTCAAGTAAAGGATCCGGACTGAGCTCAAATTTATTTAAATTGTCATCTATTCCCATCAGATATCTTGCCCATCCTGCAAATACAAGAGGTATAAGCTGGAGGTCTGATACTTTTAAGTTTTCGTTCTTTTCATATGCCTTTATTGTCTCACCGAATCTTATTGCAAGCTTTTGTGATGTATCACAGGCAATTCTTTGCGGTGTATCAGGCATAAACGGATTTGGGAGTCTTACTTCCACTACGGTATCTATGAAATCTTTAGGATTAATAATTCCCGGATCTGTAACTACAGGAAGACCTTCTTTATATCCTATTGTCTTTATAAGTTTTGTAAGCTCGCCATCTTTCATCTCATCGCTGATTTTTTCATATCCCAATATACAACCGTATATTGCAAGTGCCGTATGAAGAGGATTAAGGCAGGTACACACCTTCATTCTTTCCACCATGTCTACAACTTCACGCTTTGTAAACATTACTCCACCTTCTTCAAGCTTAGGTCTGCCGTTTGGGAAGCTGTCCTCTATTACAAGATATTCAGCCTCTTCCGCATTTACAAAAGGTGCTACAAATGTGTTCTTGCTTGTTTTTACAAAGTCTACATCCTCTATACCGTCTTTAACAAGCATATCCATTACGGACTCTGCAGGTCTCGGTGTTATTTTATCAATCATAGACCAAGGGAAACTTACCTTTTTTTCATCTTCCACATATGCTAAAAAGTCTTTATCACAGACATTGTTATCACACCAGTTCTTTGCAAATGCTACCACAGCAGCCTTAAGTTTGTCACCGTTATGTGAACAGTTATCCATGCTCACCATGGCTAAAGGAAGAGCACCCGCCTTAAATCTCTCATAAAGCATGGCACATACCTTACCCATGTAACTTGTGGCTTTATCAGGACCCACCTTAAAGTCCGCCTCTATTCCTGCAGGAGTGTTTCCGTTTCCGTCAACTACCGCATAACCTTTTTCGGTTATTGTAAAACTTACCATTTGAAGTGAAGGCTTTCTAAACAGCTCCTTTAAAGTTTCATAGTCTGAATTTTGAGGATCCACCCTCAAAGACTCTACTACAGAGCCTACAATATTCTTCTCAACCGTTCCGTTACAGCAAAGTTTCATATATATAGTCAGATCGTCAAATGACTTGAATGCCTTATCTATTATTTCGTAGTCGAATCCTTCAGCAACAACAAGACCTATATCGGTTTTCTTTTCATTTAAAAGATTGTTTAAAACATTTGCCTGAAATGCTCTGAAAATGTTTCCTGCACCGAAATGTATCCAGTTCGGATTTGCAAGTGTATTCTTTTTCACCTGCTCTCTGTCATACTTTGGTAGAGAGTATCCGAGTTTTTCCCAAGCTGCTGCATTTTCTAAAATACTTCTTTGATTGAGTTTCATTATTCTTCTCCTCATTTTGACCTAAAAAGCTTATAAACGATATTTATAAGCCACGACTCCGACCTTAAAATATATTACAATTTACGTTGTCAGATATTCAATATTTTATCATCTTTTTCATATAAAAAGCAAGGCTGAACCGTTACAAAACTTCACTTTTATAACACTGTTCAGCCTACTTAATTCAATAGTTTTAATGTTTAATTGTTTATATACTCAAGGACTTCTTCTATGCTCTTCTTACCGAAAAATACCTTGTCTTCATTCATTACCAAACATGGCACACTCATTACATGATATTTTTCTCTGAGATCCCCGAAATGATTTATATCATAAACTTGTGCATCAATATTCGGATTTAGAGAAGCAATTCTTTGAACCGCTACAACAAGGTCAGGGCACATTGTACAGCTAAGTGATACTAAAATCTTAAATGTAACCTTATCTTTGATTTCAAGTATCTTTTCTCTTATATCATCACTTAAGCCCTGTCCCGGACCTGATACATTGTATATACCGAGAATAAACGAAGTAAATTCATGTCCTCCCGGAACGCCGTGGAAAGCCAGACCGCTGAACTCTCCGTCTCTATGTATTTCTACAACAGGCGCCTTTGTTTCATCTTTAACCTCTTCAACAGATATCTTATCTGTAAGTTTACCAAGCTCGGTCATATATGAAAGCAATTCTTTTGATACATCATCATCCTTCACAAATACCTTAAGTAAGATATCTTTTTCCATCTTACCGAATACGGTATTTAACTGTGCAAGCATATCAGATGAGAATAATCCTTCTTCCTTGACTTCTTCTTTCGGCAAACTTCCCTTTCCGGCTCCTGATTGCCTTATAGGAACTACCGGCTTGATACCTGTCTTTTTATGCATTACAGAGATATACTTTTCAAGTTCCGTTGCTGCAATACCTGCATCTCCGACAGTTGTTACAACCTGTCTAAGCGGCTTTATACAAACATCTCCGGCCGCATACAATCCGTCAATTGCAGTTTTCTTTGAGGCGTCTGTAATTACATATCCTCTTTCATCAAGTATTCCGAAGTCCTTTACCAAAGAGGTTGCCGGCTCATATCCTGCAAATACGAATACACCGAAACCTTCCTTGTCTTCAAATACTTCTTCTTTACCTGTTTCATTGTTCTTATAAACAATTCTCTCAAGTACGTCTCCACCTTCAACTTTCACCACCTCAGTATGTGTAAGTACGGTAATTTTCTCATTATCATATGCATGTTGTGCTGTTGTTTTTGCACAGGTAAAGTCAGGCTCTCTGATAAGAATGGTTACATGCTTTGCATACTTTGTCAGGAATACGCTTTCTTCCGCAGCCGCAAAGCCTCCTCCTACAACAAAGACTTCCTTTCCTTTAAAGAATTCTCCGTCACATGTAGCACAATATGCAACACCATGACCCTTAAACTTTGCCTCACCTTCAAATCCGATCATTCTTGGTGATGCACCTGTTGCAAGTACTACTCCGAAGCACTCGATATCTCCCTTTGATGTATGGACCTTCTTGATATCACCGTCCATATCGATGGAGTCCACTGTAGCAAGTAAGAATTCGGCACCGAAGTTTTCCGCCTGTTTTCTCATCTGCTCTCCAAGCTTGGCTCCTGAGATATGCTCTATACCCGGATAATTTACAACTTCAGCGGTCAGAGTTATCTGACCGCCAAATTTTTCTTTTTCTATAACAAGTACACGATAATATGCTCTGGCTAAATAAATAGCCGCTGTCAGACCTGCAGGACCTCCGCCCACAATGACTGCATCATACATGTTTTTACTCATAATGTCCCCTAATATTATAACTGACCTACAAGATCAAGACTTGGCTTTAATGTCTCAGCACCCGGCTGCCACTTAGCAGGGCAAACCTGATCGCCATGCTCATGAACGAACTGGCAAGCACGAAGCTTTCTTAAAAGCTCTTCAGCGTTTCTTCCTACGCCACCTGCGTTTACTTCATAAGAAACAATCTTTCCGTCAGGATTGATGATGAAAGAACCTCTCTCTGCCAAACCGTTCTCCTCGATATATACTTCAAAATCTCTTGAAAGTACATGTGTAGGATCTGCAAGCATCGGATACTCAATCTTTGAGATACGCTCTGAATGATCATGCCATGCCTTATGTGTGAAATGTGTATCTGTTGAAACTGAATAGATCTCACATCCTGCCTCTTTAAACTCCTTATAATTCTTCTGTAAATCCTCCAGCTCTGTAGGACATACAAATGTGAAATCTGCAGGATAGAAGAAGAATACACTCCACTTTCCTAAGATATCCTTCTTAGATACTTCAACGAAATCTCCCTTATGAAATCCCTGTACGCTAAACTCTCCAACTTCTTTGTTAATTAATGACATAACTGCCTCCTTATATAAATAAAATATTTTTTTTCTAAATCAGCATAGGAAATATCTTTACTCAAAAGGTAAATGATAGGTTTTCCTAACCTGTTGTTATTATATTTACCATAAAATTATTGTATACACAATAGCATTTTTGTAATTTCGGCGTTTTAACTAATAATAATTCCTATTATTATGAATTATTTTACACTAAAAAGCAAACAATATCTTTATTATAAAAAAGGATGCGATCATCTCGCATCCTGCTTAAATATATTCAATTTCAACTAAAGTAAGCCCCTTTGCGGGCATTGTCTGCCCTGCAAGTTTTCTGTTTTTTGCTTTCATTATCTCTGTTATATAACTTGGCGGATAAACTCCCATACCGACCTTTATAAGAGTACCTGCTATAATACGAATCATATTGTAGAGGAAACCGTCACCTCTTATTACAACAGTGATCATATCTTCATCCTGTAACACTTCCAAAGAAAAGATGGTTCTTACAGATGATGAGGCCTGAGATTTCTGTGAACAAAAGCTTGTAAAATCATGTGTTCCTATAAAGTATCCGCTTGCCTCCCTCATCTTCTCAACATCCAGATTGAAATAGCAAAAATGTGCATAAAGTCTTTCTGTAGGTATATCGATTTTTCGATTCAAGATTCTATAGGTATATGTCTTTATACAGTCATTCTTTCTCGGATGCCAACCTGCTTCCACCTCATCGGAATATTGTATTCTGATATCATCAGGAAGTCTTTGATTTATGGCAAATGCAAACTTATCTGCCGCCATTCTTGCATTAGTATCAAATACGGCCACATTTCCATAGGCATGTACTCCCGAGTCTGTTCTGGAGGCACCTATTATCTCTGTTTCTTCACCTGTAAGTTTTGAAATGGCATTATTTAATACTTCTTCTATAGTTATTCCGTTAGGCTGCTTTTGCCAGCCACAGTAATTTGTACCGTCATAGGATACTATAAGTCTTATTCTTCTCATTACCCTACTTCCTAAAAACAAAAACCAAAGCAATACATATAAGCATATATATCAAATAATATAAATATGCAATTATATCAATCTTCTTATATTTTAAAGGCTTCAGCTTGGTTCTGCCCTCACCACCATGATAACATCTGGCTTCCATCGCCATAGCAAGATCTGTAGCTCTTCTCATTGCAGAAATAAAAAGCGGTACCAAAAGCGGAACCATTGCCTTTGCTTTTTGTATTATATTTCCCGACTCAAAATCGGCACCTCTTGCCATCTGAGCCTTCATTATTTTGTCCGTTTCCTCTATCAATATGGGAATAAATCTAAGTGCAATCGACATCATCATTGATATCTCATGTACAGGTATCTTTATAACTTTCAAAAAGCCCATGCTTTTTTCAAGACCGTCTGTAAGTGCATTCGGAGTCGTGGTCAAGGTCATTACAGATGATCCCACTATAAGGAAGATCAATCTCAGTCCCATGAATATTGAAATTCTGATACCTTCTTTAGTTATTTTAATTATCCATAGTTTGAATACTACTTCTCCGTCAGTCAAAAATAAATTAAAGCTGACACTGATAATCAAAAGTATTAAGACAGCTTTCAGACCCTTTATCATGAATTTCACAGGAACCTTTGAAAGCGAAATAGCAACCACTAAAAAGAGTGTTGCCAGCGCGTATCCCGGCCATGAATTTGCTATAAACAGAGAAACAATAAAAATCATGGTTCCAAAAAGCTTTGTTCTAGGATCAAGTCTATGTATTACAGAATCTATTGGGTAATACTGTCCCAATGTAATATCTCTAAGCATTTTTATCCTTCCTCTTAATATATTCTAATATTTTATACCTAGCTTCCTCTATTGTGGTAATATCGTCTCCCAAGTCTACACCTTCTTTTTTAAGTCTCTCCACTATATAAGTTATTCCCGGCGCACTAAGTCCTATGCTCTCAAGATATTTATACTTCTTGAAAACTTCCTTAGGTGTTCCGTCTAAAACAAGCTCACCGGCATTCATAACAAGCAATCTGTCGACATACTTTGCTACGTCCTCCATACTGTGTGAAACTAAAATGACTGTCATATCCCTTGATTTTTTCAATTCTATAATTTCATCAAAGAGCTCATCTCTTCCCTTAGGATCAAGTCCTGCTGTAGGCTCATCTAAGATAAGCACTTCCGGATTCATAGCTAAAACTCCGGCTATGGCTACTCTTCTTTTTTGTCCTCCGGAAAGTTCAAAAGGTGATTTTTTATAATAACTTTCATCAAGACCAACCAAAGCAAGGCTTTCCTTTGCTCTTGCTTCCACTACATCTTCAGGAAGCTTTTGATTTCTCGGTCCGAATTCCACATCTGAAAGTACGTCTACCTCAAAAAGCTGATGTTCGGGATATTGGAAAACCAAACCTACCTTTTGTCTAAGAAGTTTCATATCATACTTTGCTGTATATATATTTTCTCCGTTAAAGAAAAGCTCGCCTGAGGTCGCCTTAATCAGTCCGTTCAGATGCTGTATCAAAGTGGATTTACCCGAGCCTGTATGCCCAATAATACCTACAAACTCACCCCTTTTGATGGTAAATGATACATCCTTTATGGCGTACTGTTCAAATGCGGTTCCTTCTCCATATATAAAGTTTAATTTCTTTGCTTCTATTTGCACATTATCTTGCATTATTATCTCCAAATGTGTTTATTTTAATATCGGTAAAAGGCTGTCTACAAGCTCATCCAATGTAAGTATGCCGTCCGGTAAATCAAGTCCTGATTGTTTCAGTTCAAATGCAAGCTCTGTAGTACTTGGTACGTCAAGTCGAAGTTTCTTTAATTCCTCAACATGTGAGAAGACCTCTTTAGGTGTGCCGTCCATAACTATCTTACCCTCATCCATAACTATAACTCTGTCGGCTTCTATAACCTCTTCCATATAGTGAGTAATCAGTATTACCGTGATTTTTTCTTTTTTATTTAATTCAAGAACCGTCTTTATAACTTCTTTTCTTCCATTTGGATCAAGCATTGCTGTCGGCTCATCAAGTACTATACATTTTGGCTTCATTGCCATAATACCCGCTATAGCCACTCTTTGCTTTTGTCCGCCTGAAAGTTTATTCGGAGATTTATATCTGTAAGCAGTCATTCCTACCGCTTCCAGAGCAGCATCTACCCTCTTCCACATATCATCTGTCGGAATACCGATATTTTCAGGACCGAATGCCACATCTTCTTCCACTACATTTCCTATGATCTGATTATCCGGATTTTGGAATACCATTCCTACCATCTTTCTCAAATCAAGAAGTGTTTCATCATTTGCCGTATCCAAATCAGAGATAAATACAGTACCTTCTGTAGGTAATAATATACCGTTTAAATGTTTTGCAAAAGTAGATTTTCCCGAGCCGTTATGTCCTAAAACCGCCACAAAATCACCTTGTGTAATATCAATATTTAAATTATTGATAGCTCTTTTTACATCCTCTACATTGTCCGCTTCATCTCTTGTTATATAATCAAATATAAGCTTTGTTGCTTTTACTATTCCCATATTTTCCTTTTACTTACTTTTTATAAAACAAAAACCTCAGCAAGGTTGCTGAGGTTCTAATAACGTGCGTGAGAAGATTCGAACTCCCGACACCTTGGTCCGTAGCCAAGTGCTCTATCCAGCTGAGCTACACACACATTGCAAGTACATATTCTACATTAGTGTTTTGTGTTTGTCAATAGAATTTAAATATTTAAATAAAAACGTAAAATACCCAAAATGAATATATGTACAGGATAAAAAAGATAATTGAACCACTTATATTGTTTACCTCTTTTTCCGTTATAGGTTAGAGTCATAAAAAATCCCAAACATGAGTATAACTCCTTTATAATAGATAAATATCCAAGCCCCGCTCCAATCAGAGGTTTATCATAAAAAATATAGAAAATATACGCCACTACTACCGCGTGGTAATCATAGTCAAGGCTAAGTTCCATTGCCGACAGTCCTGAAAAAATAACTATTATAATAGAAACTGTATACCATAAAACTTTACCCTTAATCTTCCCTTTTAAGGTATCTATTATCCATATAGTTATTAGACATAGTGCCAGAGTAAACATCATATTGTTCCAATACGGATTAAAGAATGTTTTCGATGTAAACATATCAAATGGTACTTCAGATATCACTCCGAACACTGTCAAAGTAAGCAGATATTTCTTCCTGTTTTTTGTTTTATAAAATCCTTCCACTATAAAAAACACAAAAATAGGGAAAGCAATTCTTCCCAATACCGAGAATATATTTGACAAGTACAATAAAAATCCGCTTCCGTCAAGTAAAGGTGTTATAAGAGCATTGTTTATATGATCAATAAGCATTGAAACAAATGCTATGTATTTTAGCTGTGCTCCTGAAAAGATTTGAATTCTTTTTAATTTATCAGATTCAAATCGTTTATTTAATTCCATAGTTTCCCTCATATTTTTATATATTTATAAATCAAATTATACTTAATGAAATTTTATTATATCATATAAAAATAAATATTTCATAAAATGAATTTTAACATATTCTTTGTAATCATTTGACTTGTAAGTACACTGCACATATAATGGTAAAATCACGCTCTTAAATAAGAGATTTATCAGTATGGAGGATTATTATGTACACCGCTACAAAAGGCAGCTCATCTTTTAATAAAGATATTTTAAGGCTTGCCGTTCCGATAGTTTTACAAAATATTGTTACAACCGCTGTAAATTCAGCTGATGTAATAATGCTGGGCTTTGTAGGACAAGATGCACTTTCAGCCGGATCACTGGCGAATCAGGTTATGTTTATATTAAACCTTGTATATACAGGTATTTCATCCGGTGTCATAATGCTTGCCGCACAATACTGGGGGAAAAAGGATACAAAGACAATTGAACATATAATGGGCATAGGTATGCAGCTGTCCATGTTTATATCAAGTATGTTTTTTATTATGGCATTCTTTTTTCCACATATTTTAATGAGGATTTTTACAAATGATGTAAACTTGATAACTGCAGGTATACCTTATCTTAGAATGGTAAGTTTCTCATATCTATTTATGAGTTTCTCTCAAGTATATCTATGTGCTATGAGAAGTATAGAACGAGTTAATTTCTCAACTGTTACAAATGCCGTTGCACTGATTTTAAATATTATACTTAATGCTGTTTTTATTTTCGGTCTCTTCGGGGCACCAAAACTTGGAATAATTGGTGTTGCACTGGCAACCGTAATTGCAAGAGGTGTTGAGTTTACAATATGTGTTATAGATAATTTTATACCGAAAGCCATTCATTTTCATATAAAGAATGTTTTGGAAGTAAATAAAATATTATTTTTTGATTTTATGAAATATTCTCTTCCTGCCTTCGGAAATGAGATAGTTTGGGGAGTGGCCTTTTCAATGTACTCTGTTATTATGGGGCATCTAAACAGTGATATAGTAGCGGCAAACGCAGTAGTTGTGGTCGCAAGAAACCTTGGTACCGTGGCATGTTTTGGTATAGCTGATGCAGGAGCAATTATCCTTGGAAAGTCAATCGGTTCAGGAAATACCGATACCATAAAGTCCGATTCTTCACGATTTGTGAAAATAACAAGTATATCTGCAATTTTAGGTGGAATAGTTATTTTCCTTTTAAGACCTGTATTTTTTTCTATGACTGATTTAACTCCTACTGCACAGAGTTATCTAAGCATAATGCTTTTTATAAATATGTATTATATAGTAGGCCAGGCATTCAATACGGCAATGATTTGCGGTGTGTTCAGATCCGGTGGCGATTCCAAATGGGGATTTTTCTGTGACATATTAGATATGTGGTGCTATTCGGTTCCGCTTGGCTTTATATCTGCTTTTGTTCTTAAGCTTCCGCCAATGTGGGTATACTTCCTTATTTGTACCGACGAGTTTGTAAAGATTCCTTTTGTTTACAAGCATTATAAGAGCTATAAATGGCTGAAAAATATTACGAGAGATTTTTAAAATAAGGGGCGATAATCGCCCCTTATAACTATAATTGTATCCATTCCAATCCGTCTACATCCTTTAATATAAATGTACTTTTCTCAAACCTGTTTTTAAGTACAACTTCATCTTCTACCGATATATCGGTATACCAATGATTAAGACTTGCATATTTTCCTCTGTGAATATCAACGATTACAGTAGTTATAGGATCCCAAGTTTTCTTTTTAACACTCTCTACAATCACATAATATGCGTCTAAGAATACAAGATTTCTTCCATACATCCAAAACGGTAGTTCTTTATCTAACAGTGGAAGCTTAGCTGAAAAAATAAAATCACCCATCGGCGGCTCCGTCTCATAGTTTAATACTATCTCACTACCATAATATGCGATTTCTGCTCCATATGCACCTACACTTACAGGTACACCCTCTTCGGCTATTATAAAATCCATATATTTCCTTTCAAAGCCTATACTATACCCTCTGCATTCATTCGAATGGCAAAAAACTCTTTAAATGTATCGGGTTCATTTTCTATAGTTTCTTTCATTGATATAAGTTTTCTTTTACCCACTCTTCTATCCAAAACAGCAAATATTCTGACAAGCATATTTTCACTGCATAGACTCTTTTCAATACTTTGGTTATCAAACTCATCAAATGCCCTATAAAAGCATGTTTGGTCGAACACTCCAAGTTTTATAGCTGTATCATCTATATAGGCAAATTCTTGGCTCATGCGTCTTTCATACTTTTCATCTTTTGGAAAAAATGCCGCTTTTGTCCAATTCTGATAATACCCACCTTTTATTACTTCTTTTCCGTCATATCTTATAGCAGCTCTTCCTTCATGATCGGGGGATTTGCTATAGGATGTCGCAAAATAGCTGATATGTCCACGTAGGCTCTCTGCCAGATATTCACTTTCCATTCGTTTTCTTATACCGCTCCAAGTTGACATTTTGCCTCCAAACTATAAATTTGTGTTATCATCAAGCTTCTCAAAATATTCATCTAGGCAACGATATATTTTCATATCCTCTTTATTATCGCCTCTTAAAACCACACAAATATTTTTATTTTCCATATCTGTAAACACAAAATTATATTCACCGTAGTAAGCTTGGTAACCGCATCTTTTTAGAGTAAATATCTGACCGACCCTACATTTAAAAATATTCTTTTTGACAATATAAGTCTTACCTATCTCCAATGTCAGTCCTTCTTATAAAAATACAAATATGGGTAGTTTACAATCTCTTCATGCCAGTTATCATCATGCTTTATTATAACCTTTCCATTTTCATCATAACACCTTGTAACTATCGGTGCGCTCTCTCCGGATTTTATTTTCCAAACCAATATTCCGTCCTCAAGCCCTGAATCAGGTGAATCGGTCTTTATATATTTTCCCAAATAGCAATCCCACCTTCCAAAAGGCAACTTATCATACACGATATTTACAAACTCTGCCAAGGTATCCGGCAAAATAAATGTATCAGGATTAGGTGCGTTTACATCATCTCCCATACACATACTGCTCCTGCCCATATAGACTTTTATTTGCATACTCTCTCCTTAAAATTTATATAAAAGAGGGAATACCAATCCCACATCAATAGCCATAAATCCCAGTATAATACCCAAAACACCTAAGAATATAGTTATACCTTGAACATTTTCACGAATCTGTATGGAGAACTTCTTATAATCAATACCCCTGTTATTTATAATATTCTCTCTTTCTTCCGCTCTGTCCGTTAATGAGATATTATAACTTCCGGTCTCCGCACCAAATGTATACAGCTTAACTCTTACATCCTTAATACTGCTTGCCGTAGTCCTAAAAAAATCCGGATATAATATTACAAACTCTCCTGTAGCATTATTTTTAAGTTTAATATCTAAATTATATATAGGAGATACTGAATACTTTTTTCCTGAAAGCCATATATCATATTTACCGCCATCCTCAAGTCTAAAACTTCCATCTATTAAGCTTACGGGCATTTCATATATCATCTTAGCCTTAGCAAATAATCTGACTTTTTTTATGCCGATAACCATCAGATATATTCCCACGGGTACAAGAAGAAACAATAAATATTTTAAATCCTTAATAGATTGTAACCAAGACATTTCCGTCCGCCTCCAAAACTTCCTTATAAAAATCTTTCATTCTTTCAAAACAATCAAGAAGATCTTCTTTTATTTCGTCTTCTTCATCGTCATAATCCCAGATATCCGGATAAAGCTCCGCTTCCTTACCTTCTTCCAAACCAAAGCTTTCCAAAGCAGTTTCCATATCAAAATCTTCAAGTACTTTTAATATATCAGCAACTCTGTCTTTTTTTGTATAGGCTATAAAATCATCTATTCCCTCTATCGAAGTTACACCAACTACAGCTTCACTGAGAGGATCTTCCCATATAGGGTCTGACGCACTTACTCCTGTTAACATATAGTGAAGAAGATCCCAGTTCTTATCTATATCAAGAAGTATTTCCGCCTTCTCATTCCAATCTTCCACTGTTTCAAAGATATCTTCCTCATTGTCCAGGTTTTTAAGTGTTTCCAAATCTTCATCACTTAAATATTGATAGTTTGCTCTAAGTCCCATTTTTATTTTCTCCTTAAAATTTAAAATATTTTTATAAATCTTTTTTGTAACTTATCGGATTTGTATCCTATATTCTCATAGAATTTATGTGCTTCTACACGATGATTTGCCGAATTAAGTCTGATAAATGAAATACCGTTATCAGTAGCATATTTTTCGATATGGCGCATTAATTTTTTGCCGACTCCATTGCCCAGGAAATCAGGATCCACGGCCAACCCCAATATATTAAGTCCGGTATCACTATAAACACTTTCATACACCTGTGCATGAACAAATCCGATAACCTTTTTTGTATTCTCATCTTCATATACTGCCAGGATATGATTTTTATTATCGCATGACAATTTCTTTATCTGATTCTCAACTGTACTTATATCAACATCATAGCCCAATGATGTTTTACATATTTTTTGTATATCTTCTGCATCGGATATATTTATTTCTCTTATCATATATTTTAAACTATCCTCTCAACCGCCCATTCTTGCATACTGAATACCCTTTTTCAAGCTTCCGTTCACAATGATACAATGCCCTGCGAAAATATCATCATCATTAAAATACGCTGTAAATGAACCGCCTGATGTCATAGAAATTGATTCAATACCGATTCTCTTTGCAAAGCTCTCTTCTGCAATTTTTCCGGCTTCTTCCTCGGATTCACACCAATCTCTTGCAAGATCTATAAGATTTTCTGCTGCAAATTTTCTCATATTTGCATACCATTTTTCAGCACTTAAGTACAATTCTTTCATAGCTTTTCTTGCCTTTGTGATTCCGGATTTGTTGTCTTTATCAACATCCAAGGAAATATCAATATTTTTATCAAGCCAAGGAATATGCCCTTCGAAGCTGTTTATAGTTCTATCATACAAAAGCTCACCCAATATATCATCCTCTATGATTATAGGCTTTTTGTACTCTGCAAGGATTTCTTCAAGTTCCGGACTTTGTGCATTTTTTTCTATTACATCCACTAAAAGAAAATCAAGTCTTTTTATCATAATCTCCGGCAGTTCCTCAGGTAATTTCCTACGTACCTTTAAATGATAAACAGTTTCTTCATCAAATTCCGGTATCAAATGATTTTCATACTCTTTTTCACTTGCTGCAAATACAAATCTACATTCTTCTTTATGTAGCTCTCCGGTTTCACAATCTATATAGGCCAGGCAACAAACCGCCACTTCCCAAAATCCGTTTCTCTTACTTGTGACATCACCTTCATGCCTAAGTACAAGAATTTCCTGCTCTTTTTTATCAAAAGAGTTTTCCCATTCGTTCTCAGTCATTTGGTTTCTTTTTCTCATATAATCTATGAGTTCCATTAAGATTCACCCCCTATAAGCTGTGATAATTCATTCTCATCAAGCTTACCTTCAGTATATAACTTTTCAAGCAAATTTTCATCAAAATCCATTTCATAGTAGTCTGTTACAAATTCCTTGAAGTCATCATATGTTTCACATATATATCCAAGCATCCATTTGCTTCCGTCATCATCAGACAATTTATTTTGATGAATTTTTCCGTCATACCAAATGAAAAATGTTGTTTCATCTATTTCCCGGTCATCAAAGAGAGAAATATATTTTTCATCAACACCTTCATATATCTTTTGTATAACACTTCTGTCAAACTTCTCTTTAGAAAACTGACTCAAACTGCTTTCATGTGCAAATCCCTTTATTAAGACAATATCTTCTGTAAAAATAACATATAGAGTATCGCCTGAGCCGTTATCAACAATATACTTTAAATAAGCTTCATTTTCTTCTTTTTCAATTATTCTAAGATATTCCTCAGAAGGGTCAGTCAAGGCATTGTCAAGAAAATATAACGCCTCAAGTCCGGTTCGCATATTACCCCAATCCATATTTTTCTTTTACTCCTATTTTAAATCCGCTTTTTTATATCTTCCGGAAACATATCCTAAAATACAAATCTGAGCTATATTCCATTCATTTGAAAGATAAATACTGCATCTGACTTCATCACCTAGAGAGTTTTTTGCAATAAACTCATATCTTCCCAGTTCTTCATTATTTGAAATTCTTTCAATATCTGCTACATATGTTTCCGTAAAAAACCTATTAAATTCATCCCAAGCGGTTAGTGCATCTGCTTTTGTAATTTCCACCTTTAGACAATATCCGATACTGACCTTGCACCTTTTCTTTCTTCCGGTTTCATCAGCCTTAAATACTTTTGTACTGCCCTTATCAAATACCCATTCCTTATCCTTCAGTGCAGCTAATTTTTCTGTCAATATATCCTTAAATTTGACGATATTTTCCGAAAAGTATTTACAGGCATTTTCAAAAATCTCTAAATTGTCCATTTTGATTATTCCTTATATGATATTAAATCTGCTCTAATCTCACGAACAAATATATTAGTCGACATCCACCCACAAATGATGTTTTCCACAGTGTAAACATCTAAATAAATATCCGGAAACAGATCCGTCCTTTACCAAATATTTTTCAATATCCGGGAATTCATTTCGTTTATTGTACTCTTCAAATACTTCTTCCGCAATTCCCATTTCTTTTAATTCATTTGTCCCTACACTGCCAAGATATGCACAGTAATCATTACAACAATAAAGCCAATACTCACCCTGCCAGCTTAAATACCCCGGTGTTCTATAAAAGAGTTCATCTCTCTTTTCCTTATCCGGTACAAAGTCATCATCAACATCTTGAATGAAATCGGCATCATATTTCTTTGCGGCCTTACCGGTTGAAATACATACAGGGCAAAGATAATCCACATCATCTACAGCATATGGGCTTTTTACATAGTAAACACTGCTTTCTCTACCGCAGCAAGGACATACTTTCGCTTCACCTTCTATAAACGAACCTGTCTCCAAAGGATCGGGATGATATCTGAATTTCGGCAATAATTTTTTACGTTCTTCCCTTTTTAGCCTTTCCTCTTTATTTAGCGGCCTTGGTGTTGCAAATCTGTCACCATGGCTCTCATTTAAATCTTTTAAACTTAAAAACTTTTTAATCTGTTTTCTGTCAGCTTTATCATATATACTTTCATACAGTTTATATGCACTTTCCATCTTATAAAGCAGTTGATAGATATCAACCAGTACCTCCATGGCCTCTTTTTCGGTTCTAACTTTCAGTCTGTCAGCAAATTCATATAATGCCAATACACTTGTCTCATTTTCATGCTGCTTTACAAAGTTTTCTTTTAAGCTGATATATTCTTTTAAAAATTCGTTCATATTTTATCCTTATATAATCAAAGCATCTAATAATGTTCTTTTACATACTCTATAAATTCATATATGTCAGAAGATACCTCTTCCATTTCAAGTGATCCGAGTGCACCCAAATCATTTTTATATATGGTATCGTCAGAGTCCTTTTTGATAAAGAAAGCCATATCTCCGTCCTGTCCTATCATAAAAAAATCAGGCTCATATTCAAAAACCTCATATGTCAGATTTCTTTCCTCCAAATCTTTTTCTTCATAAAGTATCACACCTGTATCGCCTACCGGAAATTCGTCACTTCCCTTTATTTCCTCTAAAAACTTTTCATACATTTTTGGAAGTTTAAAATTTATATTATCCATGGTATCTCCTCATGTTTTATAGTTCGAACTTTTTCCAATCATCAACTGATTCTATTATCGGTATCAGACTGTCAATTTCAAAATACTCTTTTTCAATAGGGTCGGCATAACCGTCAACAATCAATAATCCGGTACATCTTATATGAGCATTATCATCTTTTATCTCTATAATTTCAAGCTTATATGAAATCATAGGTTCCGATTCATAAATATAAAATGTATCTTCTCTTTCATCACATTCTTCCAATGTATTTACACTAAAAGTTTCTCCTACAAGGTCTTTTACACTGCTTTTGTTTGAATCTATACTGTTTATACAAATAGACGGAGCTGTTGATTCACCACGAAAATCCCCCTCTTTAAACCCTATATCTACAGACCACGAGCCGTTATCTTTATCAAATATAAGGCAGCTCTGTCTGTCACTTAAATCATCTTCAAAACAGTACTTTTCACCTATCTTAAGCATTTTATACTCCTTTTTAAATTTATTATATGATTTCTATTCTAACCTTTCATCAAAAATAACCCCGATACATGGCCACTTTTTCAGAAATATCCAGTTTTTATCTGTCACCACTTTGAGTATATCCGTATCAAACTTCTTAACTTCTTCTATATTTCTTATCTCACCGCTATAAACTGTACCCCTTTTATATGAGATATCTATACTCATATAGTCTTCATAACATGATAAAGAAATATGTATTCTAAAATTATCTTTTTCATATGAATAACTGCAAAACCCCGCCTCTTTTTCATAAAGGTAGGAAGGCTCACTTTCAAAGAATTCAAAAAAATCAAGTTCATCATATTTCATAACATTAACCTCACACATATCTACTCTACTATATCACTAATATACAATCTGTATCTACTGTACTTTTTATAAAAAAAGAACCGACAAATGCCGGTCCTTAGTATGTTAACTTTATTTGATACCCTGATCCTTCTTTACCTCTTCCAGCTCTGCAAATACCACATCGTTTATTACCTTAATGTAAGTACCCTTCATGCCGGATGACCTGCTTTCTATTACACCTGCACTTTCAAATTTTCTTAGTGCATTTACTATCACCGATCTGGTGATTCCTACTCTGTCAGCTATCTTACTTGCTACAAGCACACCTTCATTACCGCTAAGCTCTTCAAAGATATGTATTATAGCTTCAAGTTCTGAAAAGCTTAATGTTGATATAGCAGACTTTACAATAGCAATCTTTCTATTCTCCTCCGCATTCTCCTCATTAACACTTCTCATCATTTCAAGTCCTACCACTGTTGTGCCGTATTCACTTAATATTATGTCATCTATATCAAAGCCCTTTTCCTCTTTGTAAATGAATACAGTACCAAGTCTTGAACCTGCAATATCAATCGGGCTGATAATAGCCTGAAATCTGTTTACATTTTCTTCGTCAAATCCAAGTGTTGCAAGATTAACATTTTCTTTTGTGGACAATATTGAGAGTAGTCTTTCATTCAGCATTTCATCTATAAAGCCGCCTACTTTATCAGCAATCAGCTCTGTAATCTCAGATGTACCATTATGTGTTCCAACTCCTAATACCTTTCCCTTTTTACTAATAACAAGACTATTTGCCTCGAGTATTTCTGATAATACGTCACATATATCATTAAATACTACTTTCTGTGAATTATTATTGTGTAATAACCTGTTAATCTTTCTAGTCTTATCCAATAATTGTACACTCATTCAAGAAAACCTCCCCTTAGAAAACAACGTATTTTCAATAAAGCTCACACTTAAATTTTAGCACAATTTGAATAAATGTACAACTTTTTTATATTATAATTCATATTATTTACTTATCTAAACTTATGTAATCTAAATGATATATTATTCCAATATAACACTTTATTTAAAATAACTGAATAAAGTTGTCAATTTTATATATAATCTGATAATAATATTCAAAAAGGCGAAGTTTTCACCTCGCCTCACACAATTTATAATTCACTATATATTTCCTTGCCATGTACATACACAGCTTTTATATTTAATGACTTATCCATCAGTACCAGATCCGCATATTTTCCTTCTTCAATACTTCCGACTTTATCGTAAATTCCGATTTGTTTTGCAGGATTTATCGTTGCGGCCGCTATAGCATCCTCAAGTCTGATATGCATATCCTGTACAGCCCTCTTCATACATTCAAAAAGATTTGTAACCGAACCTGCAATGGTTCCATCGTCAAGTACAGCTTTTCTTCCGGTAACAAACACCTTCTGTCCGCCAAGAGTATACTCTCCGTCACTGAGTCCGCATGCTCTCATACTGTCACTTATAAGTATAACCCTCTCGTCTCCGAACATCTTAAATGTAGCTCTTACTACAGCCGGATGAATATGAATACCGTCGCAAATAAGCTCCACACATACTCTGTCATTGTCAATAGCCGCACCTATTACTCCCGGTTCTCTGTGTGTAAACGGCGGCATAGCATTGTAAAGATGTGTAACATGAGATGCACCCTCTTCAAAAGCCTTTACCGCTGTATCATAATTTGCCATAGTATGTGCAATGGAAACTACAACATTGTCCTTTACACCTGCTATGAAATCCATAGCACCTTCACCCTCAGGAGCGATATCTACAAGCTTAATAAGATTTCCCGACAACTCATTCAATTCATTGAAGAACTCAATATCGGTATTTAATATATACTTTGATGACTGAGCACCTTTTTTTGCCTCACTTATAAAAGGTCCTTCCATATTTATGCCCACAAGCTTGGCACCTGTATCACCGTCATATGCGGCAGCCTTTTTCATGATTTCTTTAAGTTCATCTTTAGAAATGGTCATGGTGGCAGGACAAATACTTGTCACACCAACTTTAGCCTCGTATTCCGCTATATTCTTTATCGTATCTTCCTTTGCATCACAAAAATCATCACCCATACAGCCGTGAAAATGTATATCTATAAGTCCCGGTATTGCATAAAGTCCTGTGGCATCCACCTGCTTCTTGTCATCTTCCGGTGAAAATCCTAGATTCATAAATGAGCTTTCTGAAAACTTCTCACCCGAGATATGAATCTCTCTGTTTCTGAACACTCTGTCCGGATCAAACACTATCGCATTTTTTATAAACATGACAAAGCCTCCGTATCACCTATCAGAATAAAATCATTGTGTAACTGCAATATAGAAGCAGGTACCTTAGGTGTAATAGGTCCGAAGAATGCTTCTTTTACAATTTCAGCCTTTCCCTTACCGTTTACTACCATCAGCACACGCTTTGCTCTCATAATGCTTCCTATACCCATAGTATATGCCTGCTTAGGAACATCATCTATACTTGCAAAGAATCTCTTATTGGCCTCTATCGTACTCTCTGTCAAATCTACCACATGAGTCTTGTCGATAAATTCATCACCCGGCTCATTAAAACCGATATGTCCGTTATTGCCAAGTCCGAGAAGCTGCAAATCTATTCCACCAAAATTTTTTATAATATTTTCATAATCCTGACCTGCTTTAAGTGCATCAGGCTCCATACCGTCAGGTACCTTTGTATTATTTTTATTTATATTTATATGGTCAAAAAGATGTGAATGCATAAAATAATAATAACTTTGATCATTATCCTTTGTAAGACCTCTGTACTCGTCAAGGTTTACAGTCTTAATTTTACTGAAAT
Organism: Lachnoanaerobaculum sp. MSX33; assembly: GCF_000512995.1. NCBI lineage: Bacteria > Bacillati > Bacillota > Clostridia > Lachnospirales > Lachnospiraceae > Lachnoanaerobaculum > Lachnoanaerobaculum sp. MSX33. The sequence goes on from NZ_AZXX01000071.1 coordinate 68,094, forward strand.
CAAGTCTGCCTGCCTCATATCTTCTTACCAATTCTTCATAAGTACCTATAGGTGTTGAACCTGTAGCAAGTCCAAGTACGGCATCAGGCTTTAAAAGTACCTGCGCACCTATTATGTCTGCCGCCATTTCACTCATTTCTTTATAATCTTTTGCGCATATAATTCGCATATTGCACTCCCCCCTATGCTAACTGTGATTTAAACTCTTCCTTTGCCTTATCAAGCGCATCCTTGATACCTGCAGGGTTCTTTCCACCGGCCTGAGCGATATTCGGTCTACCGCCGCCACCGCCGCCTACAAGTGTAGCGATTGCTTTGATAATATTCCCTGCATGTGCTCCTGCCTTAAGTGCATTATCACCTGCCATACATAAAAGATTTACCTTACCGTCAACATCTGATGCAAGTACAACCATACCTTCATCAACATCATTCTTAAGCTTATCACCAAGATTTCTAAGCTCATTCATTTCAACACCGCTTACCTGCATTGCAATGAATTTGATTCCGTTTATTGTTTCAATATTTTCGGTGCTGTCTCCAAGCGCCTCACTTGCAAGTTTTGCTTTAAGCTTCTCATTCTCAGACTTAAGAGCTTTCATCTCATCAAGTAAGCTCTCAGCCTTTGCAACAAGTTCAGATTCACCTATTTTTAAAAGCTCAGCCATTTTCTGCATTCTGTTTTCTATATCCTGATAGAATTCGATAACACTGTCACCTGTAAGAGCTTCTATTCTTCTTACACCTGCAGCAATACCGTTTTCTGAAAGAATCTTGAAAAGCTTTATATCCGATGTATTATGTACATGAGTACCGCCACAAAGCTCCTTTGAGAAGTCTCCCATGCTTACAACTCTTACATCGCCCTGATATTTTTCACCGAAAAGTGCCATAGCACCGCTCTTTTTAGCCGACTCCACATCCATTACATCTGTAACTACCGGAAGAGCTTTATTTATCTCTGCATTTACAAGCACCTCTACCTCTGCAATCTCTTCTCTTGAAAGGCTCTTAAAATGTGTAAAGTCAAATCTCAGTCTGTCTGCTGCAACATAGCTTCCTGCCTGTTCCACATGGTTTCCAAGCACTTCTCTAAGCGCCTTATGTAAAAGGTGAGTTGCAGAGTGGTTTGCAGCTGTTTTCTTTCTGTTTTCGGAATCTACAACAGTTTCCACAGTATCGCCAAGCTTAAACATTCCCTGACTTACAAATCCCACATGACCGATCTTATCACCTGCAAGCTTGATAACATCCACTACATTAAATACTGCATCATCTTTCTTTATCACACCGATATCCGCATTCTGTCCACCCATGGTAGCATAGAATGAAGTCTTATCAAGGATAATTGTTCCATGATCACCTTCTGCAATAGCTTCCACTATTTCATCCTCTGTAGTAAGTGCGGTTATCTTACCTGAATCAAGAAGGCTGTCATAACCTTCAAATACTGTAGTAAGCTTCGGATCAAGTGACTGATATATGGTAACATCGGCTCCCATATAGTTTGTAGCTTTTCTGGCTGCTCTTGCCTGACTTCTCTGAGCCTCCATAGCCTTATTAAATCCCGCCTCATCTACGGTGAAGCCCTTTTCCTCAATTATCTCTTTTGTAAGATCGAGAGGGAAACCGTAAGTATCATACAGTCTGAATGCATCCTCACCTGAGATTACCTTTTCACCGCTCTTTGTAAGATTCTCTTCTATTTCTGCAAGGATTGAAAGTCCCTGATCTATGGTCTTATCAAACTTGTTCTCTTCCTCTGTAAGAACCTTAAGGATCATCTCCTTCTTTTCTTCAAGCTCAGGATAACCGTCCTTTGAAAGCTCTATTGCCGTATTTGCAAGAGAAGCCAAGAAAGTATCCTTTATTCCAAGCATTCTTCCATGTCTTGCAGCTCTTCTTAAAAGTCTTCTGAGTACATATCCTCTACCCTCATTACTTGGCATAATACCGTCTGAGATCATAAATGTGCATGATCTGATATGGTCTGTAATAAGACGGAGTGATATATCCTTTTTTGCATCCTCTTTATATGATGTCTTTGCCAAATCCGCAACTCTGTCAAGCAGGTTCTTGATAGTGTCAACCTCAAATATGGACTCTACATCCTGAAGCGCTACCGCAAGTCTTTCAAGTCCCATACCTGTATCTATATTCTTTTGGATAAGCTCTGTATAATTGCCCTTACCGTCCGAGTTAAACTGTGAAAATACATTGTTCCATACTTCCATATATCTGTCACAGTCACAACCTACAGTACAGCTTGGCTTTCCGCAACCGTACTTTTCACCTCTGTCATAGTATACTTCAGAACAAGGTCCACAAGGTCCCTCTCCATGCTCCCAAAAGTTATCTTCTTTTCCGAACTTAAATATTCTATCAGCCGGAATACCTATCTCTTTATTCCAGATCTCAAACGCCTCATCATCCTCTAAATATACTGAAGGATATAGTCTGTTTGCATCAAGACCTGCCACCTCTGTTAAAAATTCCCAGGTCCATGCGATAGCCTCATGCTTAAAATAATCTCCGAATGAGAAGTTTCCAAGCATTTCAAAGAATGTACCATGTCTTGCAGTCTTTCCTACATTCTCGATATCTCCTGTACGAATACATTTCTGGCATGTACATACTCTTCTTCTTGGCGGTATCTCCTGACCTGTAAAGTACGGCTTGAGCGGTGCCATACCTGAATTGATCAATAATAGTGAATTATCATTATGAGGAACCAAAGAGAAGCTCTTCATTACCAAATGTCCCTTGCTCTCAAAAAAGTCAAGGAATTTCTTCCTTATTTTGTTTACCCCGTTTTCACTGTTAAAATTTTTGTTACTCATATATCTGTTATTTTCCTTTTCTCATATCTCTTGCTTTTTTGCCCAGCTTTATACCTATAAAAGCTAAAATCCCAAAAATGATAGCCTTAATTAAACTTCCTATAAATGATGATAAAAAAACAGCCATAATACACCTCACTTATTCTTAGGCAATGCCTTCTATTTTTATAGACAAAACTGCTTTTATAATATCACAATAATGCCTAAAACTCAATGTCCATATTGTAATGGTAAAATAATAAAAAAGCGATGCCCACATAAAGCATCGCCTTCTTGAAAGTAAATATTTACTATTTAACAATCAGATTTTTAGGATCATATAGTCCCAAGATTTTATTTTTCATAATGCCTTTTCTTCCTACATGATTTGGAGAAATTGTTAAATCTTCTCTATCATTTTCTGCATCATTTCTTTTTTCTTCTACAGGCTTTGTGGCATTACTGTCTGTAGCAAGTCTCTGCTGTGCAGCCATATCTCTGTTTACCATTCTAAAGCTACTTCGGTCTGCAAACGCTTTTTTAACAGCCTTTTTTATAGCAACTGATGACACTGTTGCACCGCTTATACTGTCTACAGAATCAATTTCAGATGCCTTCTTTCCGACAAAATTAGGCAACATCCTTAATGCATTTGACCAGAATCCGGCATTATTTCCGGGGCTTGTTTCATTGTCTTCTACGCTTACAATAACTCCGGTCTTTTTATTGAAGGTTACTCTGAGGCTTGCATAGTATCCGAACATTGTAACATTCTCTACAACATCTTTTACTATATTGTCCTGTCCTTCTTCTTTCTCTTTTGCTTCACCAAGTTCAAACTTAAAGCTTGTGGAGCAGTATCCGTCTTTTTTATTTGCATCTTTTAAGATAACTGTATACTCTCCCATACCGGTGTTTTCCGTACTCTTAATTGAAAGAGTTTCATTTGTTTTATCAAATGTATAATCAGTTCCTTCAACAAGTTTTTTAGCATTATCTTTTGAACCGAAGAATAAATCTCCAATTTCATATCCTTCATAAGGCATCTTTCTCATATCAAATGTTACATCTGCCCCGTTTTCCGCACTGAACTCGGTTTTTGACGCTATAGCCGGTATATGACTGCTGCGAAGTCTCTTAGGAATATATAATTCCAATCCGTCTATCTCAAACTTCTTGTGATCACTTAATAAATATGTAATTTTATAAATCTTATCACCCGGTAATGAAGCAAAACGCTTATGTGCTAAATTGCCGCCATAGTTACCCATCTCCACCGAGAATGCAAGCTCACCGTCAGCAATAATATTGTCAACATGTGACAATCCGAAAACTTTAGCATTTTTCTTACTGCTTCCTGCCTCAAATGTTACACCGAGTACATTCTTATCAGTCTTTATTTCCTCAGGCAGACCTTCAAGGTTGATTTGATAATTTCCGTACTCACTTTGATCTGTGAGTGAAACTCTTACATCTGAAGGATTGGCACTTATTTCAGGAGTATTCTCACTTGCCTTCATTTCAGAGATTGTAGAATCATAATTAATAACCTTATAGGTAGGCAATTCTGTTTTTGTAACCTCTCTGCTTATTCCGGTAACGGAATCCGGAGCAGTCATACTTGTAATTGCCGGAATAAGTGCTGTATGATTTTCCGCACCTACAGCTGCCAAAAGTTTTACTTTTGCATACAGATCAGCATCTACCTGAACAGGTGTTTTAACTCCCTTAATCTTATATCCTGTTTCGGTTTTATCAGTGTAAGCCGCTGTCGCAAATTTGCCGTAGCTTCCTATTTTTGAAGAACTTACAGAATCATATCTTCCTCCAAAACTCATCATCTGCAATGGAGTAGGCTCCTGACCTATAGTCGGATCACCTCCGAATGAAGGTGCGGTTCTTATAGCTAAAAGCTCTCTTAAATAGAAATATGAGTATGGGAAATCGGCAGTACCGTATAGATTTCCTGTAAGTTTTTGATCATCCTCTACATAGTAGTATACCTTAGGCACATATGGATTTCTTACCAGATTAGCCTTATTGGTTACATCCTTGCCGTTTACAATAAATGTCATATTGGTATTTTTAGGATCATACTTTTTGTAATAATAAGTATGTGTCTTTCCGTCCACTACCAGATCCAATTTATCCATATTGGTTTCTTCGGATACGGGTGGCTTAGGGAATGCATCCTTTACCGCATTTTTAATGGCATTTGATGAAAGTGTTGCTCCTGTAACGGCATCAACGGTATCCACGCTGTCCTTTGTTTTGCCTACAAGTTTATCAAACATTCCAATCGACATATTCCAGAAAACTCTGTTATGAGTATTTCCCGGATTTGTGCCGTCATCTTCAACCTTAATAATTTTTCCTGTTTTTTCATTATATGTTACCAAAACTTTTGCCTTATAGAAGAAAGTCTCCATCTGAGCCTCTCCCTTTGCAGTCTTTATAGTTTCGGCTTCACTTTCACCACCTTCATATTTAAACCTTAGTCCTATACTTCCGTTTCCAAACTGCGGGCTGTGATAATCTACAAGTTTGATATTTAAGATATTGTCGCTCTTTGTAAGGCTGTAATTAAGCTGTATGCCTTTGGAATCAAGTACTTTTACTGTAAATGTATCCTCATTCCATTTATTCTCATACTTTTTAGGTATTGTTACATCCAGCACTAAATGTGCATTACTTCCTTCAAACTCCTGCTTTGTAATACCTGTTTTATTGTAAATAAGTTCCTGCTTATCATACAATTCAACTGCAGCCGGTAATACCTGCTCTTTCTGTGGTGTTTCCACAAATTTAAAGCCTATCCATACATAGCCGCCGCTTTCATGGAATGCTCTGTAGTTGGCAAAGTCCACTGTAAGTACAGA
>NZ_AZXX01000072.1:0-1690 GCF_000512995.1 Lachnoanaerobaculum sp. MSX33
ATAACAGTAAATCGGAATGCAGTGTTTTTTCATTTGTTGTTTTCCGTTTGGCAATGCAGAAACATGTTTCATCCCATTCTTTAGAACCTCGTTCTACTCCGGGATAAGCTCTGAGATTCTTTTCAGGATAAACATAAATCATTCTACCACAGGAAGAAGTTGTACAGGGACTTTCACACTGACAGACACGTCTTTTGGACTTGTCTTGTCGATTGTATTCCAATTTCATTTTTGGACATACGAACTTCATTGTAGGAAGCTTGTTCTTTAAATGGGATTTACTTCCTTCACGTTTCATTGGAAGTGAAGGATCATGAGGGCAACAAGGAATACCATTTTCATTGAATGTATATTTAACATTATCCATTGAAAGATTAACTTTTAAAGGAATAAATGCTTTTTTGAAATTGAAATCTTCAAAAAGTGATTTGTAAATCTCAATGGTATCAAAGGCTGCATCACCAAGGAATATAGATGGTTTAATACCCGGATGCCTTGTTTTAAAGTCTTTTAAGTTAGGCAGTAAAGCCTTGGGATCAGCAAGAGATTTGTGTTCATCCGGAGACTTTGCTTTCTTTTCAACTACAATGTCAGGATGAGAAGCAAGATAATTCTTGTTGTAAAAATCAATGGAGCGAACAATTCTAAGTCCATTGGTAATAATACCGAACTTGTAAGCATAGCAGAAATGCCCGTTAATGTACTGCTGTTTAACCTCATGATTTGATGAAGCTGATGTAGGCATAGAGACATATACAGCCTTATAAGGGTCATAAGAACTATCAAAATTCATAGATTTTGCATAGGATTTGAGCTGCCTGATAATGCGGTTGGCGTACTTAGGATTATTTTCGGTTACATAAGCTTCAATACCTGAAGTGTCAAACAAAAGCATAGAAGCAAGGTTGTTATCAATATCCCTACATATCGGTTCAGTTATATCAACAAGCTTATCAAAAACAGCTTGTAAGTCCGATAAAAAATCCTGTTTAAAACGAGTGATTTTAGAGGCATCAGGAACTTTGGTAAAGCCGCAGAATTCTCTCAGATGTCCGGAATAATTTCATCAAGGTCAATGTGATTTTTGAGCAGAGTAAGAAACTGAGGTTTGTCAGATTCAAAAATATCTTTACAATCTTCAAAAATATCTGCCAAAGAGAGTTGTTTTTGTGATATCATAGTATTGTCTCCTTTAGGGATGTGGCATATGTTTTTTGCAAATCCATTATATCACAAACCGAGAGGAGATTTTTATATTCAGAAGCAAAAAAGTGTAGTATTTATACGGCTTTGGGCGTTTCGCAAACGCCTATTATAATTTTATTCAAAAGGAGGAAGAAAATTGAAAATTGCACTTAATATTTTTTCTAGAGCATTTATCGCATTGTATGCAATTCTGACTCTTATTGCAGTGATTGCGGAAATGAAAGAGATAGGTTTTCAAAGCATTCACTTGCTATATTTTATCGGAGCTATTTTTTTGATTTCGGCTACAGTCAAGAATCTACCATGGCTTGTATATCTTTCCTTAGTGTTAATGATTCCATTGGTAATTTTTACCGGTTATATAGTTGGAAATTTACAATTGTCTCATATTATAATTCGTATATTGATTACAGTACTGTTGTCTTTAATATACGGTTGTTCAGTTCGCTGAGTAAGTAGAAAAAATAAATTTTTTAAAAGTAAG
>NZ_AZXX01000073.1:0-2968 GCF_000512995.1 Lachnoanaerobaculum sp. MSX33
TAACAAAAATAAATTTTTAAACATAGTGTATGATACACGCTAGTGTCATACATAACACTAAATCTAAATGATTTAAGAGGTTAAACATAAAGAGCGTAGGGTGGATGCCTAGGCACTGACAGCCGAAGAAAGACGTGACAAGCTGCGAAAAGCTGCGGGGAGAAGCACATATTCAGTGATCCGCAGATGTCTGAATGGGGAAACCCACTTGGAAGAACTCCAAGTATCTGTACGCCAATACATAACGTACAGAGGGGAACCCGGTGAACTGAAACATCTAAGTAGCCGGAGGAAAAGAAAACAACAGTGATTGCGAAAGTAGCGGCGAGCGAAATCGTAAGAGCCCAAACCGTGGTGCGTGCACTGCGGGGTAGAGGACTGCAATACGAGTAAGATATATTACCTGAACCGTTTTGGAAAAGCGGGCCAAAGAGCGTGAGAGCCGTGTAAGGGAAAATATATTGAATCCAGCAGTATCCGGAGTACCACGAGACACGAGAAACCTTGTGGGAAGCAGGGGGGACCACCCCCCAAGGCTAAATACTAGTCAGTGACCGATAGCGTATAGTACTGTGAAGGAAAGGTGAAAAGAACCCCGGGAGGGGAGTGAAAAAGAACCTGAAACCCTATGTTTACAAACTGTGGAACACCGAAAGGTGAACCGCGTACTTTTTGTAGAACGGTCCGGCGAGTTACATGTACAGGCGAGGTTAAGTATTAAAGATACGGAGCCGAAGGGAAACCAAGTCTTAATAGGGCGATGTAGTCAGTATGTGTAGACCCGAAACCGGGTGATCTATCCATGTCCAGGTTGAAGTTCGCGTAAAAGTGAATGGAGGACCGAACGCACATCCGTTGAAAAGGGTGGCGATGAGGTGTGGATAGGGGAGAAATTCCAATCGAACCCGGAGATAGCTGGTTCTCCTCGAAATAGTTTTAGGACTAGCCTCGTTATTAGTCTACCGGAGGTAGAGCACTGAATTTTTGCGGGGGCGTCAAAGCCTACCAAGAGATATCAAACTCCGAATGCCGGCTAGATGATTGACGGGAGTCAGACTACACGAGATAAGTTGGGTAGTCAAAAGGGAAAGAGCCCAGACCTACGGCTAAGGTCCCAAAGTGTGTGTTAAGTGGAAAAGGATGTGGGATTTCGAAGACAGCTAGGATGTTGGCTTAGAAGCAGCCATACATTAAAAGAGTGCGTAACAGCTCACTAGTCGAGAGGTCCTGCGCCGAAAATGTCCGGGGCTAAACACAACACCGAAGCCTAGGAATGTATTATATACATTGGTAGAGGAGCATTCTTAGAGGCGTAGAAGCCATACCGGAAGGAATGGTGGAGTAATAAGAAGAGAGAATGCCGGAATGAGTAGCGAGAAAGAGGTGAGAATCCTCTTGGCCGAATATCTAAGGTTTCCTGAGTAAAGCTGATCTACTCAGGGTAAGTCGGGGCCTAAGGCAAGGTCGAAAGACGTAGTCGATGGATAACAGGTACAGATTCCTGTACTACATATAATCAGAACTGTGGGGACACGGAGACTAAAACCGAACCCGGGAGGACAAAAACCGGGGCAAGCGAAGTACCTGTATGGGAGGAAAAACCACCATACAAGGGGAATACGTGATGCGTACCGAAAATTAGTAGGGAAGTCGGTTAGGGAGCCGTCAAGAAAAGCCGCTATTGTGTTATATGTACCCGTACCGCAAACCGACACAGGTAGATGAGGAGAGAATCCTAAGGCCGGCGGGAGAAGCATTGTTAAGGAACTCGGCAAAATGACCCCGTAACTTCGGGAGAAGGGGTGCCACTTTAATAGAGTGGTCGCAGAAAAAAGGCTCAAGCAACTGTTTAGCAAAAACACAGGTCTATGCGAAACCGCAAGGTGAAGTATATGGGCTGACGCCTGCCCGGTGCCGGAAGGTTAAGAGGAGAAGTCAGGAAACGAAGCTTTGAATTGAAGCCCCGGTAAACGGCGGCCGTAACTATAACGGTCCTAAGGTAGCGAAATTCCTTGTCGGGTAAGTTCCGACCCGCACGAAAGGCGTAATGATTTGAGCGCTGTCTCAACAATGCACCCGGTGAAATTGAAGTACCAGTGAAGATGCTGGTTACCCGCGCCAGGACGGAAAGACCCCATGGAGCTTTACTCCAGTTTGGTACTGGGATTTGGTAATACTCGTACAGGATAGGTGGGAGACGTAGAAGTATAGACGCCAGTTTATGCAGAGTCGCCGTTGGGATACCACCCCTGTATTGCTGGATTTCTAACCTGCGGCCGTTATCCGGCCGGGGGACAATGCCAGACGGGGAGTTTGACTGGGGCGGTCGCCTCCGAAAGAGTATCGGAGGCGCTCGAAGGTTCCCTCAGAATGGTCGGAAACCATTCAAAGAGTGCAAAGGCAGAAGGGAGCTTGACTGCGACACCGACGGGTGGAGCAGGTACGAAAGTAGGACTTAGTGATCCGGTGGCATAAAGTGGGATTGCCATCGCTCAACGGATAAAAGCTACCCTGGGGATAACAGGCTTATCACTCCCAAGAGTTCACATCGACGGAGTGGTTTGGCACCTCGATGTCGGCTCATCGCATCCTGGGGCTGTAGCAGGTCCCAAGGGTTGGGCTGTTCGCCCATTAAAGCGGTACGCGAGCTGGGTTCAGAACGTCGTGAGACAGTTCGGTCCCTATCCGGCGTGGGCGTAAGATATTTGAGAGGAGCCGTCCTTAGTACGAGAGGACCGGGACGGACTGACCGCTGGTGTACCTGTTGGAGAGTAACTCCATGGCAGGGTAGCTATGTCGGGACGGGATAAACGCTGAAGGCATCTAAGCGTGAAGCCCCCCTCAAGATGGGATATCTCATGTGAAAACAGTAAGACCCCTTGAAGACTACGAGGTAGATAGGGCCAAGGTGTAAGTACAGTAATGTATTAAGTTGATGGTTACTAATAGGTCGAGGGTTTAACCAAAA
>NZ_AZXX01000074.1:0-7022 GCF_000512995.1 Lachnoanaerobaculum sp. MSX33
CCGCCGCCACCGTTTGGTACTCTTCCGCCTGCATCAACCACTGCATCATTAAGTGCCTTAAGTGCTGCTATAAGCTCAGGTGTAGATGACTTTCTGTTCATTCTGTCAATTACAGCCTGTGCCGCATTGATAGCCGCCTGAAGTGCTGCTCTCTTTACAGGATCATTGATTCTGTTTAACTGATTGTTTGCATTCTTGATAGCCGCCTTTAAATCAGCCTCAGCTTTTCTACGCTCAGCCTTATCATTTGAATAGTAAACATAGATTGTCTCATCCGCTGTTACACGAAGAGTCGGATCATAAGGATCATACATTCCTCTGTCCTTACTTAATCCCTCGTAATGCCATGTAATACCGTCATTGTCTACATAGTCTGACTGTATTGCGCTTGCATAGAGTGACGCATAATCGTTTACTACCTTATTACTTGCTATTGTAAGTCTTGTTACAAGGTGATTATCTCTTCCGTCTATTACTTTTACCTTAAATGTGCTTGCAGGTAAAACATATCCGAATACATAGTTCATTCCGCTCTCAAATTCAAAGTTGAACTCTCCTGTGTATGCACTTCCTGCATTCTCATAATCTCCATGTTCCTCATTAAAGGTAGGAGCTGTTGCTGTTGCATTTGAAGGCGTTGCTGAATAGAACTTATACTCTCTATCCTGCATCAATACACCTGTCTCAACTACTCCTGATAACTTTGTTCCACTTGGTAAAGCATAATCTTCCCATGTACTTGTTAAAGGATTTTCCTTTTGTACTCTTGCACTTACCTGGAATTCTCCTCTATATGAGTCATCCCCTATAGCATCAGCCATCTGAGTTCTCAAAGTACTTCCTACAGGTGTCTTATCTATTACTATACGGAAGTTTCCTGAGTCTGTAATAACCGGCTGTATAATTCCCACATTTCTGCTTGGACTTACTCCGTTATTATACTGTACAGGAGCCCATGTCTGTCCCGGTGTTGAATATACCGCCTGTATTGTTACAGGGTTGTTTGGCATATCAAATGTCAAACGCTGATTTGTTGCCGCATTCATATTTGGCAGAGGTCCGCCGCTAACGATATTCCAATGATCAAATAATTGGCTGTTATTGTCAAGACCGCTTGCCTCTATCTCTACCTGTGTATCTTTTAAAAGTCCCTGTAAAACTGCAGGATCTGTTGATGCAACTCCGTTTATCTTGAAGTTACTTATTGCCGGTGCATCGTTTGCAATAGCTGTTATATTAAATCTGTTTACAGCCAATCCGATGTTTGATGTATCAACAGGTAATGATGCTCCGTCTGCTATACGTGCTGCAGGTGTCACATTTGTTCCTGTTGTTCGTGGTACAACTCTGTATATTGTATTCGGATTTAAGTTATTAAATGTTATAGGTGCTCCCGGTGCACTTGGTGTTGTAAACGGGTACACTACATTTCCTGACGGATCTACCAATGCATAGTCGGTATTTGGTGATGTAGGATTTATTGTTATCATCGCCTGCCCTGCATTTGAAGGATCCTGTGATACTGTAGGTGTAACAGCTACAGGTATTGTAGCCGGTGCTGAAGGTCCTGCTACAGTTGTTATACTTGAAGGTATCGGTGCTCCTACTACTATACCTCCGGCATCTGTTGTAGGAACTGTACTTACATGGTAAGTATTTCCTGCCTGTATTGCAGGATCTGTAACTAAACCGCCCTCTCTCATTACATCCACGCCTGACATTGTTGCTACAACATTTCCTGAAGGATCTGTTATAACATATGTAAGTCTTGAATCCATCTGTGCAGGTGTTGCAGGATCTATAGTTATTGTAGGCTCTCCTGTTGTAGGATTTAAGCTTCCTGTAATATTTGGTACATATGCTGCTACCGGTGTTGTGCTCTCTCCATAAACATATAAATCTTTTCCTGCAAGTGTTGAAAGATCTACAGTTGCGGTATCTATCGGTGTAAGGTTCAATCTTCCTGTTGAAGGATCTACTGTACCCTCATACCACTTCGGTGTATATCCGGCTGCAACACTTATACCGTTATGAGCCTCATCTGTATAATCCTGAATCTCACTCCATGGAATATTAACTCTATCTACTCCTGAAGCATCTTTTCTAGGTATCTCCGCTACACTTCCGTTTAACAGTCCTATATGGCTGTCTCCCTCATGTAGAGTAAACTTATACCATGCATTTTGATCTTTCTTAAAGTTGGCTATAAGAGAGATTATATTTGTGGTTCCCGGTGTTATCTGTGTTAAAGTTGCCTCACCGTTTGAATCAAAGCTTACTTCCTGACCCTTATATGTCCATTTATCAAATAAATATCCTGCATTAGGAACAGGTGTAGGTAAGTCGCTTCTCTTTATATCAAGATCATACTTAAGTGTAGCAGGATTGATATTCTTTCTTATCAATCTTGGGAATGTTCCTCCGTTTGTAAGATAGTTGTCATATGTAATGCTGCTTCCGCCACTTGTTACATAAAGATCTCCACCTTCCAAAGATGCTGCCGATAACTCTGTAACGGCATTAGGATCTTGAGTATACTTTACTGTAAGTACAAAGTTGTCTGCAGGTCCGTTTGTTGATACCACATACTTAGGACTTGCAGCACTCCATGTGGCATATAAGCTTGATATAGGAGTTGTATATGATGATGACCAGCTTGCCGCATCATCTACCTCTATACTTGGATGTGCCAAGTAACTTGTAAGCTCAGGTGCCTGTATTGTCATGTTGTATGCTGAACCTGTATTGTTTGCCTTTGCATAAATCATCTGTACAGGATCTGTTCCGTTTGCTTCTTTATAGAATGTTCCTGTTACTTCTGTTCCCGGTGCATCCGGCACTGCATTTCCTGCATCAGCCAACTTATCAAGCACCTTCTGTGTTATGTTATTTCCCTGATCATCCTCATACTTTACCTTTAAAGTTACAAAGTATGCAGGGTTCGGTATGTAGTTAAAAGTAATTGTAACAGGCTGATTAAGCATTGTTCCCACTACTTTTCTTGCATCTACATCATGTCCGGCATCTCCTACCATATTTGCTTCGGTAGTAATCTTTCTAAGATTATTTGCCGCATCATCCTTTGCCGGAATCAAGTTTCTTATAACACTTGGTGTTCCTCCACCTACTGCCGGTGATGTGAAATATCCGTCCGCATTCGGTTTTCCGTTACCATATGTTACCGTTATTGGGTTTGTAGCATCAAGGATATATCTTGCAGGAGTATAGTTTGTTGTTCCTGTTGCAGGATCTTGAAACTTCTTTGGTAAGATAAGGTTTAAATTACCCTGAAGCGGTACATTCTGGCTTGTTCCGTATATTGTAGCCGGAATATTTGTTATATCCTCGATCTTTTTTCCTGCCTCAATTGCTGCAACTTCCGTAACTGTACGAGGCACAGTATATAATGGTGAGTTAGCATCTGTTTGTACTGTTCCGGTAGGTAATCCTGCATGATATGTAGCTACTGCTGCTGAGTTCTTAAACACAGAGTCCTGTACTGTAATACCGTTTGTCTGAGTAGGGTCAACAACATACTTATATGTTATCTCTACACCTTTATTTATAGATGTTCCTGTAACATACTTTGAGTCCGTATCATATGCTATATGTGTTTTTGATACATCAAAGTTATCCTGTAAAACAACTGTCTTACCGCCATCACCGTCATCTGTAGTACTTACATTTACTACTTTATATCCCGGAATTGTAAGAGGTGCCACTGATATACCTGACATTACAGGCACATTTCTATCAGGTACATTCTTAAATGCAGGAATTGCACTTGCATCATCAAGTCCCGGTATATAGTATCCGCTTGCAGCACTTGATTTTACATGATTGACCTTATAATAATAAGTCTTTGTATTATCAGGTCCAAGCTCTGCATAGTATGTCTGACCTCCATATGGATATATTGCAGGTACCTGATTCATATAAGGACTTGCTATACCGTTATTCTGTCTTGGATACCATGCTGTAATCAAATATCCGGTTAACCCTCTCTGATCCCAGTTAAGTGCCGATGCATCACCGGTTGCCTGGAATGTTTTGGTTGCATCAAAAGCTCCGCTGTCATTCATATATGGCAGTGCAATAGCACCTGTTCCGGTGTTTACCTGAAGTCCTGCAGGTGCCGGTGCTGTTGGAATAACAGCTCCTGCTGTTCCGCTTAATGTTAAATCACTTGCAAAACGATCTACCGATTCATTCTTTCCGGTAAAATTAAACTGTATTTCTCCTGCTCCCGGAGCAGCTGCATATGCCGGCATTGCCGGTGCGAGCATGGCAAGAGCCATACTCGCAGACAATGCGGCAGTCAATTTTGCTTTTATTGTCTTTCTTTTCATTTTTTCTCCTACGTCACTTAGTACCAAGCACCGTTTGCATCTACATTATATCCGTCCGGAGTCTTCTCTCCCGCATACATAGATCCAAATGGTCTTGCACTATTGTTTAAGTAGTTCCACTTGAAAGCATTGGCATCCCATGTATAAGTATTTTGTGGAGTATTGGTATTAAAGTAATACCACTTTCCGTCAATCTTTTGCCATCCGACAAGCATTTCTCCGTTTGAATTCAGGTAGTACCATCTTCCGTCATGCTTATCCAAATGCCATCCTGTCTTAAGGATACCTGTATTATCATTCATGTAATACCACTTATTTGTCTTTTCATCCTTCACCCAACCTAATACCATCTGGCCAAGCTCAGGTCCCGGTGTTGTGTTCATATAATACCAGTTGCCGTTCTTTGAGTCATATACCCAACCTGTTGCCATTGTTGAGCGTCCGTCAAAGTAATACCAACGTGATACCCTCTTACCTGTATTGTCGTTGAATGTGATCATTCCCCACATATCATTAAGTGGTGTTCCTCCGTTAAGTACGAATGACCATCCGCCTGTTACAGGATTTTTCTCCCAAGCACCGTCTACACCAAGTACGAATGCTCTTACATTACTGTTTTCATTGATAGCTGTGTTTTGTTGTGACTTCTCTCCAGGTGTCAAAAGTTACTTCCTCTACCTGATGAAGAGTTACCGCCACCGCTGGCACCGCCGGTTCTTCTGTTTCTGTCTCCGGCTCTGTCGGCTGCTATCTTTGAATACTTGTCAATAAGTCTTCTAAGTGCATCTATTGCCTGCTGAAGCTCTGCCCAGTTTGCCTGTCTGAGATATGTAGTTCCGTCAGGAGATACAAGATCTCTTGCCTGTCTAAGTGTCTCAACTGCATGTGCTATAGCCTCATTAAGCTCTGCCACCTCTGCTACCTTAAGGTATGGGTCTCCTGTGAGAATCTTTGCCTCTTCTATAGTACCACCAAGATCTACTCTTGCCTTTGCAACTTCTTTTCTGTTGTCGGAATAGTATGCATAAACAATTGTTCTCTTTGTTACAGGACTTGTTGTGTCATATACTGAAAGCTTATCTTCCTTCTTTGACCAGTTAACATAGTCATACTGTACACCATAGATATCTTCAAACGGTGTTACAAGTCCGTTTGCTACGTTATTTTGTGCATATGCCGTAACTACCGCATAATCACTTGAGTAGTAAGCATCCTCTACATTCTCTTTTTTCTTACCTTAAACTTCTTATAGAAGTTTCTGCTTGTATCATTTAAGTGTAAATGATCAAGTACAGGCTTATTATCTACAAATGTTACCTTAAATGTCTTTGAATAAACAAGTACATATGAATGCTGCAAGTTACCTGTGAACTTAAGAAGTCCCGCATTGTTTGCTACATCTGTTGTAATTGTTATATCTACAGGATTGATATTACCTAAGCTGTCAGGTGTCACATCAAATAACTGGTAGTCAAGCTGATCTACGTCTTCTGCAGGAAGCTGTGCTATAACATCTACTGTTGCATTTGATGCTGTTGCAAGTATTCCGTTATTTACAAGTCTTCCGTTTACATATCTTTCAAGCTTGATATCAAGCCCGTATGCTGTTGTATGTGCATCCGGATGATCAACTCCCGATACTGAAACAGGCTTTACAGCTGTTTTCTCATTCGGTTTTGCATCTCTTTTGTTAAAGACTACCTTGTATTCTACTGTTGCACCGTTCACACTGTTAAGTGTTCTGTCAAGCGGTGTTGTAAGATCATGTGCAAGTCCCGGTATCTGACCAGGTGTAAGTCCGAACTCTCCTACACTACCGCCTCTTATTGTCTCTGTAAGGTCCGCATCATCTCCCGCTACCTTGGTAGGTTCGTATACAGCCTTAAGTACAATATTTGAATTTGAAAGAGTAAATGAGTAATCAGCCTGTGTTATATTTCCGCTGACTCCTACCGCTCTTCCTGCAAGTACCTGCCAGTAAAGGAAGTTCTTGCCGTTTGCATCTACAGGATCTGCATGGATTACCACTCCTTCTCCTGCTTTTGCCTGATCGTATGTGTCATTTCCTACACTTGTTGTTCCTACAGTTACTACGCTTCCACCCTTTGTCTCTACTACATACTTAGGTGCGTCCGCCATGTCTCCAGGATTTGCTATTATCTGATTTCCGTCAGGTAGCTTTGTAAGCGGATTAGGAATTGAGCTGTCGCCCTTCTTTCTTGCCACTACCGTGTAGGTCTCATTTGGATTTAAGTTGTTGAAAGTAACTGTTGAAGGATTGTTTCCTACAGGAGTCATCCATCCGTTGTCACTTCCCGGATACTGCACTACATTTCCGTTCTCATCTATAAGCGCATAGTCTGCGTCAGGATCTGCCGGATTGATAACGATCTGTGCCATACCGTCATTTTCAGGATCATATCCTATGTTGTAGTTATTATCTACTGTCGGAACATATACATCCTGTGGTGTTGATACCGATGTACCTGTTATAGAAGAAATCGGCTGACCTACAGTTGCTACTGTATCAGGGCTTCCTTCCTGTACATTGTAGTGTGCTCCCGGTATAAGGTTTGGAACTACTGTTCTGTTTCCTGTTGAATCTCCCGGTACCACTGCTACGATATTTCCGTTAGGATCACTTATTACATATACATTACCCGGTGTTGTACC
>NZ_AZXX01000075.1:0-41061 GCF_000512995.1 Lachnoanaerobaculum sp. MSX33
ACAGAACTGCCGCATAGATTCAAAAAAAGAATTTCTATGGGGTAGGGGAACTGCGCTTTTTTCGCGTATGATTTCAGTCAACTATACACAATAAATGTAAAAAGGGAGATGCGAAAAAACTCAATCGAGTTTTTTCACATCCCCTTAAATTCCAATATCTACTCATCAATTTAACAAACTGTCAATCAGGTCTCTTTTTTGTAGTTTAGATTTCCATTTCTCAGGTATATTACCATAGCCATAATAAAGCCCTGCAAGTCCACCTGTTATGGCTGCTACAGTATCAGTATCATCACCCAGATTTACAGCTTTTAAAATAACTTCCTCATAAGATGATGTATTTATCAAACACCATATCGCAGCCTCCAGTGTATACACTACATAACCTGTACTTTTTATCCGGTCTTCAGATATATCTTTAAATTCTGAAAGCGAAATAAGTCTGTTATAATTATCCAACTCACTCTGAGTATTTTTATTGTAATACTCAAATGCCTTATCTACTCCTTGCTGTAGCCTTTCTGTTAATTCTCCGTCTTTATCTAAAATAGCTTTTACTAAAAAATAATATATCCCACAGGCTATTTTACTTCTTAGATGTGCATGTGTCAGAGCTGAACAATTATGTATAATATCTATAGCTTCATTATCAGGCAATTTCACATTTTTTTGCTTTTCAAATATGTACAGACATACAGGTAGAATTCTCATAAGTGAACCGTTACCGTTATCCCACTCCGTTTCACCTCCGGATTGCAGAGGATCGGCTCCGTTACTATATTTTATAATAGCTCTTGAAGTTGCAATACCGATATCAAACACATTATCAAAAGGTGTATACTCCCCATTCATACACCAATCTTGGAACCTGTCCATTATATCCTTATAATCCATTTTACCCTTATCCCTGATACTTGCAAGGGTTGCTATTGCCATGCTGCTGTCATCCGACCATGTACCCTCAGGCTGATTGTATGTGCCATATCCTCTCATATCTGTTACAGGATCAAGTTTTCTGTCTTCTCTTGAACTAAACTCCACAGGTACTCCCATTGCATCTGCAACTATCAAACCATACATCCCTGATTTCCAAATATTATCCATTAATCCCCCCTATCATATATTCTGTTTAAAAGTGATACTCATCCTTTACGCCTAATAGCTGACTCCATCTTGCAGAAATAAGCTTAGCATAGAAAACACTTGCAAGCCCATAGCATCCAAGTGAATAGGCATCATTTATCTCTACCAACAATGTTTGCCCGTCTTTTGTAACACATATGTCCAAACTACAGGCCATCGGCCTTTCCTCCCAGCTGATAAATGCCTCCATCATAGAATCTAAAACTTTAAAATCATAATGGTATCTATAACTTTTTCTGCTTCTGTCCAATAATAAACCATATGGTCTGACGTCAACTATCTCATCATAGATTATAAAACATCTCCATTCCGCACATATGTCCAAAGGCTCACTTACAAGTACATCATAATATTCAGAATAGTTCCCGCAGCCGACAAGGTCAGATATACTGCTTATTATTTTTCCTGTAAAGGCTTTGCTTCTTACAGGCTTAACAAAATAACCGGCTGACCATTTTTCTTCACTTCTTGAAATACTGTTTATTGTGTCCTTCCAGACTTTTCTTCCAAGAAATTTATACATTACTTTTGGATAATCAGGTATACTTGGTTCAATACCGAATTTTGAGAATATACTGTTGCATTGATCTATATAATCCAGAACAATATCTTCTCTATTTACTCTGTCATAAATTTCATCAATTTTATGATAGGGAATTATCTCCGCTCCCAGCTCTCTAAAACCATACATGGCATTTGCAATATTTACACTATGAGGAATTTCTATTTTCATTTCATTGTCAAATTTTGTCTTTAAATAAACTTTTCCCATAATCCCACCTTTTTATACTATTTTATATTATATAAACACACAAGATAACCTTCAATATACTTGCAATATAAAAAATGTCCTGAATTCTAAAACAGGACATTAGATACATATATTTTATCTTTGTAATAAACCTCTTATATTAATTAGAATAAAAAGTACAGGCCTTGAAGTCAGTATTAATATCAATACAAGTAAATTAGATATGTGAAAAAGTAATTTATTTACTAATCCGTTTGATGAGCACATTCTTAATGCAAATCCCTTGCCGATAGGCCAAAAAAGCTTCTCACGCTTTCCATTGAGTGCGTCGATAACCATATGTGAAATAAAACCTATACTAAAATATGGAGCCACATCAGGAAAAATTATGTATACAAAAAAGCCAAGCCCAAGCAATGCCAATATTGAATGCATAAATGATCTGTGTGGCTGTTTAATTCCAAAAATACATATACACAAAAACGCTAATATTCCGGTAATAATTCTTGCAATATTGCTGTCCGCCATCAGTCTGTCATATATACCAACGTGGAAAACTGCATCTGCAATTACTATTCCGGTAACAGTTCCAACGGCCAACCCTATAATGCGATCCACCTTATTGTAAGCGCCTGATGTACCTACATCTATATCACTGATAATACCTCCAAATCCTGCTACAGCTGTTCCTGCCACAAGCATTGTTATACTCTGTGGCCTGCAGAGTGCAAGCCCTGCCGCCATACCTACAGAAAAATGTGTCTTTCCCAGCATCCTTTACCTTTCTTATACTATCTCCTACCCGCTTCAAGTATTTGGTTTACAAGTAACTCTATCTCACAGTTTTCATCTACAAGATTTTCCTTTTGCCAATCCGAAATATCACTTATAACTTCACAATTCTCTGAACTTAGCGGTAAATGCTTTATCGAATGATTTAAAACTTCCAATAAAATTTCTTTAGGATTTTCTACATTTGAAATACCAAGTACAGGTCCCTCATCAAGCATTGCATCCACAATCGACAAAACGCCTTCAAGCTCCTCATAAGTAAGTCCATCTTTTTTAAGTATTGCTTCCACATCTGACTTTTTATAGCAATCCCATCCCGAATAAGCCGGCATAACATCATTTGACACTGCATCTGTCAAAAGCCACTGTCTTATCTCTTCTGTATCTGGCTCAATATAGTGAACTGCATGTACTTTTCCCCATCCGTTTACAGACTTTGCAATATTCATGATCTCAGTATTTCCATTCTCCCAGTTTCGCATTATAAAAACCGAATACAATGTAAACTCATCCGAAAGTCCAAGAGTCCTTACCATACCCTTTACTTCATCACTTTGTGTAAACAATTCCTGAATCATCATTCCAACTTTAACACATTCAATATTTGCAGACTGAGTCATCAAATGCAAAGAATACACATAAAATTTATCTTCTATTTCATCTTTTCGATCAAGTATACAATCTTGAAGTTCATCTATAAAATTCACTACTCTTATACGTTCACAAAGCTTTTCAAGCACAGAATCCGCCTGATCATAATCACCTGTATTAGCAAATGTAATAACTGTATTTATCTCTTCTATGTCTTTTTGTGTAATCTCTGCCGCCCCCATATGATAGACACCTATTCCGTCCTTCGCACCGTCTATATACTTAAGACCTTCTTCATCATTTGGTAACGAAAAATCTTTTCCCAGAGTTATTATATCGTCATCTTTAAATTCAGTTTGCCTCAGTCGATCTGCTATAATTTCAAATATAGGCTTTTTATTCATACTCCCTCCTTCTATTTTTCCATTTCAGCCTTAAAAACCAAAATAACATCCGCATCTGAGCAACAAAACTCCGCACATCCCTCAGGCTGTCCCGGTAAGCTGCCTCCATATCTTAGAATATCTATATATGGGAAGGCACAGTGCATTGCCATAGGACAAATTTTTCCCCTGTCCTCATCATAATCAAATACTTCTCCGACATGATGTCCTCTGTGACATCCCATCTTTCCCCTACGATCTGTGATAGTTATTTTTATTTTCGGTCTTTTTCCTCTGTTCATTCAAATCCTCCACGAAATCTACCTGTCCCAATAGAAAAGATTATCAATCACATCTACTATACCGTCCTCATCATTGGACTTTGTAATATAGTCTGCAGCCTGTCTAACTTTCTCCTGAGCATTCGCCATTGCCACACCTATGCTTGCAGCCTGTATCATTGATAAATCATTGAATCCGTCACCACAGCAAACAAGATTCTTTGTGTCCTTGCCGATCTTCTTTGTCATATTTAAAAGGGTATTTGCTTTATCTATGCCTACCTCTGTAACCTCTAAAAAATACGGCTCTGAACGAACAATATTTAACTTTCCTTCCCAAAGCTTTTTCATTTCCTTTTCCACCTTGGCAAGATGCTCACCCGGTGCAGTCATCAAACATTTAATAACCGGAAATGTAATCTGTGGTGCAAGAGGGTCAACTTTCACTCTTATAAAGTGATTTATTGTAACCTCCAACATATAATATTGCTCATCTATATCAAGAGCATATGCTTTATCATGATTGTAAGTCATAAGATTTACTCCAAAATGTTTTGCCTGTTCTTCCAAAATAGGCAGATACTCATGTGTAAGCTCCTTCATAAACAGCTCTTTATCATTTTTACAATCATAAAAATATCCACCGTTATAGGCAAGTATATAGCCGCCTTTCTCTTCAAGTTCAAGTATATTTGCTATCGGACTTACTCCAAATGTAGGCCTTCCGGATGCAAGTACAACCGTTCCTCCGGCCTTTATAAATTTGTCTATAGCGGCTTTAGTATTCTCGGTAATCTCCTTTTTTGAATTTGTCAATGTACCGTCCAAATCCAATGCAAGAACCGCTTCGCTTATCCTTATTTTCTTTTCTTCAAATATATTCATTTTCCATCCTTATAAATGTCTGAATCCTTCTCCTGCCACTTCATTTGAATCTAAAATAATAACAAATGAATTAGGATCCAGCCTTTTTGCAGCCTGTCTTACTGTATGCACTTCCTTTGTTCTGCATGCACACATTACCACATTTCTTTCTTCATCTGTATAGCTTCCCACAGCTTTAAGATATGTTGAGCCGCGGTCGATAAGATCCGATATTTCCTTTGCCATTTCCTTCGGCTTGTCACAAATAATCATAATAAGCTTACCCGCTGTAAGGCCGTCCATAGCCTTATCAAGTACTACAGATACCAGATAAGCTATAATAAGTCCATAAATCAAACTGTTTACATTTCTTGAAACCAATGCAACACCCAGCACAATAATCAAAGAGTCTATAACCAATGCTATCTTTCCCAGTGAAATATGCGGGAAGAAATGATGTATCAAAACCATTATAAAATCAGCACCGCCTGTAGAAGAATCTCTCATAAAGATAAGCGCATATCCTGTTGCCGATATTATTCCTGTACATATAGCAGCCAACATATAATCTCCCTGATAAACAGGAAGTGCTTTTGCAACTATATCAATCATTATGGAAGTTATTATAATCGATTTAACAGACTTTAATAAAAACTTTCTTCCTATTTCTCTGTACGAGAGTATTGCAAAAGGTATGTTTAATATTATTGTTCCTATTCCGACAGGAAGTCCTACCAATTGGTAAATAATTAGTGCCAAACCTGTAAATCCTACCATAGGGAATTTGAATGCCGCCGCAAAACAGTATGTACCTATTCCCATAAAAGCACCTGCTATGATATCCACGATAATATCAATTGTTAATTCTTTTATAAATTCCTTATTCATCCTTTTATAAACCTTTATTCTAAAATAATTCACTCTTGTATTTTACAGAGTCTTCTTCAGTTATCTCTCTAAGCACTCTGCAGGGATTTCCGGCAGCGAGTGAATTTGCCGGTATATCCTTTGTAACTACACTTCCGGCAGCTATTACACTGCCATCTCCTATAGTCACCCCTCCTGTTATTACCACATTAGCCGCAATCCAGCAGTTTGATCCGATATTAATAGGCTTTGCATACTCATCATCATATGCGCTTCCGTCTTCTTTGTATTTTACATTTCTCTCCTGCCATCTAAGCGGATGAACAGGTGTCATAAGACTGCAGTTCGGTCCGAACATTACATTATCACCTATATTTACAGGGCATACATCCAATACGGTAAAATTAAAATTGGCATAGCAGTTTTCTCCAAATGTTGTAAAAACTCCATAGTCAAAATAAATCGGACCTTGTAAATACAATCCCTTACCTTTATTCGGTATGAGTTCATCAATAACAGTATCTCTCAGACAGTCATCCTCAAATAAAGCATTGTACTGTTGTGAAAGTCTATGTGCTTTTGTTCTCAGCCTTACCAATTCTTCATCAGTCGGATCATATATCTTTCCTGCGAGCATCTTCTCTTTTTCGCTCATCTTATCTCCTATATAACTAATTATTCTTATTAATGCCGAAACTATATTATATACTATATTAATAAAAAAAGGCAGTCCCAAAAAGGATTGCCTTAATAAATCTTATATATATCCCTTCCACTTAAGCAAAAGCGACGAATTAATTATTACAAGTATAGAGCCTGCATTATGTACCAATGCTCCTACAATAGGATTTAATACACCTGTTATTGCCAAGAAAATCGCAATGAAATTCAGTCCCATAGAAAATGACATATTTAACTTGATAGTATTCATCATCTTTTTGGATAGTGACAATAAATGTGGAAGCTCCTTAACATCATCATCTACAAGTGCAATATCCGCAGCTTCTATGGCAATATCGCTTCCCACACCGCCCATAGCAATACCAACAGTTGCTCTTTTAAGTGCAGGCGCGTCATTTACACCGTCTCCAATCATACATACAAGTTTTTCTTCCTTCTCCCTACTGTCAATAAACTTGAGCTTATCCTCAGGCATACACTCTGAAATATGCTCAGATATCTTTAATGCACTTGCTATATTACCTGCAGCATTTGCATTATCACCTGTAAGTAAAACCGGTGCCACTCCAAGTCCCGACAGTTTTGATATCATTTGAGAACTCTCTTCTCTTAATGTATCTGAAAGTACTATATATCCTGCAAACTTCGAATCTATTCCTATATAAATAACTGTACTTCCCTGATTTGTATACTTACTGAACTCCTCCTCATTTTCAACAGTAATATTGTTATCATTTAAAAGTCTTATATTCCCTGCAAGAACAGATTTATTGTCTATTGTAGATGATACTCCCCTACCGACTGTCATCAGGAAATTTTCACATTTTAAAATATCTTTTCCGGTCATTTCTTTATATGAATTTACAATTGCCTTTCCTATCGGGTGTTCAGAAAGTGCCTCACAAGCTGCCGCAAATGAAAAAATATTTTCATCGGTAAAATCATTTGATATACTCTTGTATTCCTTAACCGTAAGCTTACCTGTTGTAAGTGTACCGGTTTTATCAAAAGCAATAGTATCAACTTTTGAAAGTCTCTCTAAGGCATCGCCCTCTCTTACAAGAAATCCGTGTTTCGTTGCATTTCCTATTGCCGCCATTATAGCTGTAGGTGTTGCAAGTACCAATGCACAAGGACAAAAAACAACAAGAATAGTAACCGCTCTGATTATCTCTCCGGTAAATATCCATGTAAGTACTGCCGCACTGAGTGCTATAATTACAATCCATGTGGCCCATCTGTCAGCAATGCCTACTATCTTTGACTTGCCTGCATCTGCGGATTGCACAAGTCTAATCATCCTTTGAATAGAACTGTCCTCACCGACTTTAGTAACCTTCATTTCAAATACTCCGAACTGATTTATTGTTCCGCTTGCAACCTCGTCTCCTACAGTTTTATCTACCGGTAAGGAC
The DNA here is from genome assembly GCF_000512995.1 of Lachnoanaerobaculum sp. MSX33. Taxonomy (NCBI): domain Bacteria; kingdom Bacillati; phylum Bacillota; class Clostridia; order Lachnospirales; family Lachnospiraceae; genus Lachnoanaerobaculum; species Lachnoanaerobaculum sp. MSX33. The sequence goes on from NZ_AZXX01000075.1 coordinate 7,769, forward strand.
TCTCCCGTCATTATAGACTGGTCTATAGACGTCTGACCTGAAGTAATAATTCCGTCAACAGGTATACTTTCACCGGGTAGTACCCTTATAATATTCCCTGTCTTTACACTATCAGATTCTATAATTCTTTCAACACCGTTTTCAATAATCCTTGCAGTTTTAGGTGTCAGCTTTACAAGCTTTTCAATTCCCGCTCTTGCCTTTTCCACAGTTAAATCCTCAAGCAATGCTCCAAACTGCATGATAAAGGCTATTTCTCCGGCTGCAAAAACTTCACCGATACATATAGCTGCAATAAGTGCAAGTGAAACCAATACATCCGCTTTTATATCAAATTCTGTGGTCAGACCTATTATAGCTTCCATTATTATAGGAAATCCACAAAGTACGATTGCAATCCATGCAAGATTAAATGGCGACTTTACAAAGGCTGTCAAGCTTAAAAAAAGCGATATACCGGATATTATCAGAAATACTATATCTTTTTTTATCCCACCGATTTCCATCAAATCTTCAATTTTTTTCATAAAACCTTTCATATAAGCCTTCTTTCAGAATATATAAATTATTTAGTATACCTATAGGGGTATATGTTTATGTTTAGATTATACCTATAGGGGTATATGTTGTCAAGTGTATATTAAAAAGCCAATACCTTAATCAACTAATCTTGATTAAAGTATTGGCTCTATTGAATGCTTATATTTGAATATATTATCCCATATTTGCAAATCTTTCTACTGCTTTTGTGAACTTCTCTATTGTCTTATCTACATCACCATGTTCAATACCGTCTCTAACACAATGTTGTATATGTCCTTCAAGTATCACCTTACCGCAACCATGTAGTGCTGACTTTGCCGCATTTATCTGCGAAAGAACATCCTCACATGGTACATCTTCCTCAATCATCTTATCTATTGCTTGTACCTGTCCTATTATCTTTTTTAATCTGCGATGTAGATTATTTACATCCATGCATTGTTTCATACTTTCTCCATCCATTCTACCAAACTGTTCATGCTCAATAACTATATAAAAACCTCATATTTTATATAATTTTAGTTGTTTCACTTATAAGACATTATAATGGTTAAAGTTTTTATGTCAATGTAGGTTATATACAACAAGGTATTCCGAAATAATAAAAAACTCTCGTCGATTCCATGCCTAAACACCGCCAAAATACTCTGCAAAAGCATTAAAATTATATTTATTTGCGGAATGATCCAATACTGCAAAATGAATTTCTTTAAATAGTTTTTTCAGTGCTATATCTTTATATTTTATATCTTCCAGCGCTTTATAGTATAAATCTGAAACTATTTTTGCATCATTGCCGAATGCACCGCAGCCCCATGCACCAAGTACCAAATATTTATATCCATAATATGCCGCAACTTTTATAGTTGAAACTATTCTTTTGAAGAATAATTTTTCAAAATCTTCCTGTCCGATGCCAAAAAGTCCATGTGAAATTACAGGTGCGGCACATGTCATCACCGATACAATGGCTGAATCCTCCAATAATTCACCATTCAAGTCCTTTATAATTTCCACTGTAGGATTCATTATCATAGCATCTGAACCCATTAGAGATCCCAGTGTGGAATTATATCTATAGTATTCCTTGGCCGATACATCCTCCAATGCCAAAAGTAATGAGCTTTTACGGCAAAGATCCTCCTCCTGTGCCCTTGCCCCTCTTCTTACTCCACCACCCGGATTCACAGAATTTGCAAAATTAAGCACCAAAACTCTTTCATCAGGCTTCCTCTCTTTGATACTTAATGCAACTGAAAAAGAATCCTTATTTATACAAAAATACTTAGATTCTTCTTCATTACACTTTTTCTTATTCAAACACTCACAAATATTACTTACCTGATTTGGAAGTAAAACATTGGATGCATGTAACTCTTTTTTTGAAAGCTTTATATCTTTTTTCTCTCCCTCCTTTATATAAAAGCCTTCTTCAAAGATCTTTAAAGTGTCATTTAAAATCTCCATTTCGCGTGTTCTCATAATTCCTCCAATAATATGCTTTTCTAATAACCGACTCTTTAAATTTAATATTATAATATCGGCTTATCTCTTTACCATACAATATCATTTCAGGTGTACAATAAAAATGCCTGACACATACCAAATAAAAATTATTTTTTTATTCCAATAGAGGATTTATCTATATATTATCGTATTACATTTTCAAACTGATGGGCAGAGCCGGAATCGAACCGGCGTTGTTTCTTTTGTAACGGATTTACAGTCCGCCCCCTTCGCCACTCGGGACACCTGCCCTTATATAATTCTTTATTTTATGACATAAGCTCATAATGAAAACTGTGAATCATAAAATAATTCCCCTATCCGGATTTGAACCGGAATCAATCGGTTCGTAGCCGATTATTCTATCCATTGAACTATAGGAGAGTCATGTAAAAGAATAACATGGGAAGATTCTTCTGTCATTCTACCGGTAGTATAAATGCCTGTTTATGATTCCCCACCTATTCTTCCACCATCTCCGCTTTAAATACCAATATAACATCCGCATCCGAACAGCAAAACTCAGCCTGACCTTCAGGCTGCCCCGGGAGACTTCCGCCATATCTTAAAATGTCAATATATGGAAAGGCACAGTGCATTGCCATAGGGCATATTTTCCCTCTATCCTCATCATAGTCAAAAACCTCTCCCACATGATGCCCCCTATGACAGCCCATCTTCCCTCTTCTGTCTGTAATTGTTATTTTAATTTTTGGTCGCTTTCCTCTATTCATAACTTTCTCCGTTCACTAAACTAATATTAAATATCCAAATATAAATACCTCTAATATCCCAATCTGTCATCACCTTATATAATGCTCCAAAAGTATCCTTTGAATGTTTTCAAGATACTATTCCTTTGCATATTCCTTTATTACAGCCAGAAATCTTTCTCCATATTTAGAGTATTTATTTTCTCCCACACCTGAAACATTCAGCATCTCTGACTTTACAGTCGGAAGCTTTACACACATATCAATCAATGTTTTATCATTAAAAATAATATAAGGAGGCATATTCTCCTCTCTTGCAATCTTAAGCCTAAGCTCCTTTAGCTTACCAAACAGCTTAAAGCCCGAGGAAGTAAGAGCTTCCATTCCCTTTACATTCTTCTTGACCTTTACAATTCTCTCATTAACCTTATCCTCATCGGTTATTTTAACCAAAACCTTAGTATCGGGATTTTTAAGATTACCTATATCGCCAAGTTTTAAAACCTGATACTCTCCCGTCAAAATATATCCTTCCAGCAACATCTGTTCAATAAGACGCCTTAACAGATTTTTATTTGATGAATCCAAAACCCCAAAGGATTTATACCTGCTTGCTCCTATCTCTTCAAGCCTTGCAGTCTTTGCACCGAGAACGGTATCCATAATGATATTCTTTCCATATCTGCCCCTTGCTTCATATATGCAATTTATTATTTTTTTAGCCTCATTTGTCATATCAACAGTCTCAAATTGGTGTAGGCAATTTCCACAATCCTCACATGGCTTTTTGGGAGTTTCTCCAAAATATTTTAAAATATAATTGCGCAGGCATTCCGTTGTATAGCAGTATTTCTCCATTACCAGAAGCCTTTTTATATCTCTTTCCCGAATTGTTTCAATATCTATAGGATCAATATCTCTAAGCTCCTTATGTTCCAGTAAAAATCTGTTGATCATTATATCTTGTGGTGAAAAGAGCAAAATACATTCGGAATCCAAGCCGTCCCTGCCGGCTCTTCCTGCTTCCTGATAATAGTTTTCCATGCTTGACGGCATATTGTAATGAATAACAAATCTTACATTTGATTTATCAATCCCCATACCAAAGGCATTTGTTGCTATTGCAATACTTTTATAGTCAAATACAAAATCATCCTGCATTTGCTTTCTTTCTTCAATACTCATTCCCGCATGATATTTTGCAACAGATATGCCTCTGTCTTTTAAAATTGTATACAGACTGTCAACATTTTTTCTTGTTGCGCAGTAAATGATTCCACTGTCTTTGCCATGTTTCTCTATATAATCAAATATATACTTATCTTTATTTACAGGCTTTTCCACTTTGAAAAATAAATTCTCCCTGTCAAATCCTGTTACAAGAAAATACGGATTAATAAGCCCTAAAGAGCAAATAATATCTTCACGCACATTCTTTGTAGCGGTCGCCGTAAATGCACTTATAATGGGACGCTCATCCAACAGATTTACAAATTTCACTATATCCATATAGCTTGGTCTAAAATCCTGTCCCCATTGCGAAATACAATGTGCCTCATCCACTGTCACCATTGAAATTTTTACAAATTTTGCAAGACTTATAAAGTTCTCACTCATAAGCCTCTCAGGTGCCACATATATAATCTTATACATCCCCTGAGATGCCTTTTTAAATGTAACATTCATTGCCCTTTCAGACAGAGAACTGTTTATAAATGCTGCCGAAACTCCCGCTTCATTTAACGCCTTTACCTGATCCTGCATAAGAGAAATAAGAGGTGAAATAACCAGAGTAATGCCTGAAAGCAACATAGCCGGAACCTGATAGCATAATGACTTACCCGCTCCTGTCGGCATCACGGACAGCGCATCTCTCCCCTCCATAATAGCATTTATTATTTCCTCCTGCCCCGCTCTAAAAGAATCATATCCAAATACCGCTTTTAGAGCTTCTTTGGGAGAATTATATACCGCATCCTCTTTACCTGAATACTCATAAAAATCTATATCATCAAACTGTATACTTTCATCATAATAATTTTCTGCCATCTCAAACAAGCCCTCCCATGATAAATCATCTGCGAGTTTATTTTTATTAGAATCATCTTTCATAGTAGTCACCTATTGTTGCATATTATATACGATATACTACATCGCCTATATATTTACCCATATTTTTATTTTAAAATATTAAATTCCGCTCTTATAAAATTATACCCGAACTTAAGACCTGCCAAAAGCAGAGAAGCCCCCAAACCTGCATAGAAAACTGCGATAAAGCGCTTTGGAGCCAATCCGCCATAACGCAAAACAATGCCCAATATCATCATAAATGCCATTATAACAAAGGATTTTCCATCAAAAAACTTTATAAAAAGATGCCTTTCTTCAGTATAATTGCCGATTCTTTCCGTATGCTTTTTTACCAGTTTAGAGAAAACAAAAATCTGAAATACAACAAACACAACTACCGACAATAAATAATTTATTATATTATGATATGGCTTATACTCTATAAATCCTATTCTAAAGATATTAAAGCCTGCCGCACTCCACACAAAGCATGCAAGCAATAGCAAAGTGTTTCTTTTTACATTCATGGTATACCTCCATTAGGCAATTTAACATCATTATAAGTAAAAAAATGTACACTGTCAAAAGATGTACATTTTTCTTTAACCCCGGTATTTGTTTGTAAATAAACTTAAAGTCCACTGTTATTTTATGGCTTTTACTAGTTTATAAGTTCACACAGGATGCCTTTTGGCATTACATATAAAATTCTTCCCTTCGCACTTTCACCTATCTTATCATAAAGCCTTCCTGCACTGTAACTCTCACCGACTACGGTATAAGGGCTGTTTGCCACATAACCTATAGTGCCAAGCCCCGGCAGTTCCACCTTGATTGCCTCCTTATCATATTCATTATCCGTCTCCTTGATAAGTTTAACCTTCATCTTAGGCTTTAAAAAATCTATTTTTATCCTAGCATATAATGTGTCCGATAAAAATGACATCATATTATATGGGCTTATAAGAAGGAAATATATTTTATATGGTTTGGATTTTTTTGCATCTTAAATATGCCAGTTCAAGCATTCCTATATTAAGTATTGCAAAAAATATCAAATACACAGGCATTATCCCGATACCTATATGCTGTTGCAGCACTCCGAATACCATCGGCATAAATGTACTTCCTGTATAGGCAAATGCCATTTGAAGTCCGATAACAGCCGCACTATATCTTTTTCCAAAATTTGTGGGTGCCATATGCTGAATTGCAGGATATACAGGTCCCATACCGGTTCCTATTATCACAAAGCCTATAGCCGCAATAAGATAGTTTTGTGTAGGAATAAATAACATAAAAATCCCGATAAATTCCAAAATAATACCTAATCTGATAAGCTTTTTGTCTCCAAATATATTTGATATAAAACCTGAAATCAATCTTCCAAACATCAAGCCGCCAAATATAAGTGCTCCGAATGCTGCAATCCTTTCATCCGACAGTCCTGACTTGGTGCCTGCAAAATAGCTGGGAGTCCACAAAAAACAGGTTGCCTCACCTGAACAGTAGGCAAAAAAAGCAATCAATGTCAACAATACTCCCGGCACCTTAATACTCTCTCTGATTCCGGCACTATCCTGCCTGTCTTCCTCCGCTTCAGATTCATTTCCCTTCCATAGCGGCAATGAAATTATTACAATTGCCAAAATAGCCGTTTGAACAAAAGCTGTCCATAAATATCCTTCATTCCACTTGGCATATTTAAGTGCAAGCGACATAATGTACGGGCTGATCATTGCCCCTACTCCATAAAAGCAATGTAAAAAATTCATAACGGAGCCTGAGTAATTGCTTGCCACATAATGATTGACAGATGCGTCAATCGCTCCTGCTCCAAGCCCGTAAGGAATCGCAAAAATAAAAAGCATTTCATATCTGTGTGAAATGGAAAAACCGGTTAAACCCAAAATAGTAAGTACTATTGATGATATTACAATCCACTTTGTATGAAATCTCTTAATCATTCTCGGGCTTAAAAGTGCGGATATAATAGTCATAAAGCATATAGTCATTGATATATAACCTGCGTATGAAGACGGTACTCCAAATACCACCTGCATTTTCGGCCATCCTGAGCCTAAAAGCGAATCCGGCAGTCCGAGACTGATAAAAACCAGATATATAACAGCCAGTAGTAAAGAAATCATATTTACCTCATTTCAAATATTCATTTTATATGCTAGTATTATATCGTAAAATAAATCAAAATATGTAGTACTATATCGTTTATTATCGTTATTTTAATAGTACTATATGGTCATTATATAGGAGATAAAATGTCACTTTCGTACTCTGTAGATAAGGTTGATAAAGACGGTAGGGAAATGCTTACCTATGGAACAAAGGATTTTCCGATAGCTTTCTTTGACGATGATTTGGTTAAGGTTGCCGTTCCATGGCATTGGCATGATGAATTTGAAGTGGTAATTATTACTGAGGGCATTGTAAATGTCAAAATATCAAACAGCGAACTTATATTAAAAGCCGGAGAAGGTTATTTTGCCAATGGAGGCATATTGCACTCTGCAAACCTTAAGTCTGCGACCGGACATCAGCACTGCCTTATATTTTCGCCGGATCTTTTATGCTCAAAAGATGATATCATTAGAAAAACTTATATAGATCCTATTATAAATAATTGTTCTTTTCCATTTGTAAAATTATCTCCCGAAATCAGCTGGCAGAATAAAACACTGAAGCTTTGTGAAAATGCCTGGCAGCAGGGTGCTTATGAGCATAAAGATTATCCTTTGAATGTTAAAGCCGATCTTAGTCAGGTATTTGCTTTAATAATTGATCATATGGATTTTATATCGGAAGAAAACATTTATACCGGTAATTCAAAAAAAGATGAATCCCGCATCAAAAAAGCTATTGTTTTTATTGAAAATAATTACGATTCATTTATCGGTATTAAAGATATAGCAAAAAGTGCAGATATAAGTGTAAGCACCTGTCTGCGTCTGTTTAAAGATATTTTATGTACAACACCTATACAATACCTCATTAATTACAGAGTTCAAAAAGCTGTTGAAAAAATGAAACTTAATATAAAAAAGCCTATATCCGAAGCCGCCTATGAATGTGGCTTTTCAGATGCTGCATATTTTAATCGCCGTTTTAAAAAGATATACGGATGCACACCCACAGAGTATTTATCCAAAATAAATACTCTGTAATAGTGCTGCCCGACTCCATTATATTGCTTTGATGCATCACCACTGCATCCTGCAACTAAATCCGCCTTCCTCATTTTTTAAAAATTCAATCTTCCATCTATGATATTCCGCCACTTTTTTTACTATCTTCAATCCAAGTCCGTGATTGCCCATGCTTTTTTCAAAGGCATAGGACTTTTTATTTATTTTTTGCAAAAACTCTCTGCTTACTCCCTGCCCGTTATCTTTTATTTCTAAAACAGTGTTTTTATTATTTTCATTCAGGTTTATACTGATGGAGCAGCCCTCTTCATTATATTTCATAGAGTTATTTATAAGATTTATTATAGCTCTTTCCACAAGCTCCTCATTTATTAAAAAGATTTTTCCCTGTAAACTCTCTTCTATATTCAGACCAAATTCAAACTTTGATTCCATATTTTCATCCAGTGTATTTATAATATTGGTTAAGATTTTACGAATAAAAACACTCATTTGAACCTTCTTTTTTATAAATCTTCCTGTTCCAAAATCAAGCTTACTTGAAAGATTTAGATTTTCAACCAGTGATCTTATACGCACTCCCTGTTTGTCAATAATTTCGGCTTTGTTTTTTATTCTGTCATCCTGGCTTTCATTTAATATCATTTGTGCATTGCCAAGTATAATAGCAAGTGGTGTTCGTATATCATGTGAAACTCCCGCAATCCACTCCACCCTTTCTTCTTCTCTCCTTCTTTGCTTTGCCTTATATAGCTTTAAAGAGATAAAAATTAATAAAATAATATTAACAACAAGTACTAAAGGTGTTATTTTAACAAATAATAAAAGATTATTTACATCATATTCCAATGTATATTTCCATATTTTGCTGTTTAACTTGCCTATTATTAACAGCCCTCCATCATCCACTACATAGGTATGTACCGGATAATCCTCCAGATAATATCTTGAAAACTTTGCCACATCCTGCAAAGTATACTGTCGATTTTTTAGATCATCCGGTAAATTCTCACTCCATACAGTTTTTCCCTCTTTATCAATTATAAAAGCAAATTCATCATTACTATGAAGTTTTACACTTTCTTCCACACTTAATGAGAATTTTCCTTTATCACCGGTCATATTATTCATTATTTCTCCGGCAGATGTTTTATACACATCCTGGCTTTCATGTACTATTATGCTGTAAATTATCAAATCAATAAATAGTATGACTATCGCACAGAGTAATATATTAATTATAAATTGTACTCTTCTTTCTCCCATTATTCTCATGCTCTCTCCAATTTATAGCCAAGCCCTCTGACTGTTTTTAAAAATACCGGCTTTGACGGATTTTTCTCTATTTTTTCACGCAGATGTCGCATATGAACTATTAAGGAATTTTCCAGTCCATAGCTTCCGTCCGGCCAAAGTTCCTCGCAAAGTATATCTGTGGTTACTATCCTTCCTCTATTTCGATATAAAACAGAAAACAGCGTAAGTTCTTTTGCTGTAAGCGTTATATCCTCTCCGTTTTTTCTAACTGTACCTCCATCTAAAGACACCAGGCTTTCTCCCAATATTACCTCCGATATATTTTCATCTATCGTATAACATCTTCTGATTACCGCCCCTATACGAAGCAATAATTCTTTTGGAAGAAAAGGCTTTGTAATATAATCATCCGCTCCAAGTCCCAGACCATGCAGTCTGCTCTCATCCTCATCCCTTGCGGAGAGAAAAATCACAGGCAATTTTGGAAAGATTCCTTCATTTTTTAATCTCTCATAAAAATCAAATCCGTTTCCGTCACCAAGCATCACATCCAGTAAAATCAAATGTACTTGACATTTTTTTATTTTTTCATTTGCCTCTTTTAAACTGAATGCCGATTCTACATTGCTGTAACCTTCATTTTTTAAAATATCCGCTACTACTCCTGCAAGCTCTCTTTCGTCATCTATTATAAGGATTTTACAATCTTTCTTTTCCATATTTACTCCTATATTGTTTTCTTCACTTATTATAACTTATATAAGCTCATACAATATATAAAAATGAATTTCTTAATGTAATCATAATGTAGAGATAATCTTAATATAAGCTTTGGCCATTATTCTATATACATGCAAAAAACTGCATATGCCGATTTTAGGAATATTAATACTAAAAGTCTGACTGCAACAAAGGCAAACTTTTAAAGTAATCGGAAAGGAATATATATGAACAATACAATACTTGAAATCAAAAATTTATCTAAAAAGAGCGGTAACAGCTATCGTGTCAAAAACTTATCCATGAGCATACCGAAATCCTGTGTATACGGATTTCTTGGACCTAATGGAGCCGGTAAAACAACAACCCTTAAAATGATTCTGGGGCTTATAAAAAAGGATGCCGGTGAAATAAAGATGTTCGGCGAAGATGTATCGGCTAAAAATCTTTTGTCTTTACTGCATAAAACAGGCAGCCTTATAGAGAACCCCGGAGGCTACCCACATCTAAGCGGTCTTGAAAATATGCAAATCATTGCAAAATTAAAGGGTGTAAATGAATCGGAAATAGAAAAAGCATTAAAAACAGTTCGCTTATATGAACAAAAGGATAAAAAGCTTGGTGCATATTCACTCGGTATGAAGCAAAGACTTGGTATTGCTATGGCTTTACTTGGAGATCCCAAGTTCCTTATTTTGGATGAGCCAAGTAACGGACTTGATCCTGCAGGCATAATGGAAATCAGAAATCTGATTACCTCTTTACCAAAGGAAAGAGATATAACTGTTCTTATATCAAGCCATCTTCTTAATGAGATAGAACAAATGGCTGACTATGTAGGTATCATTCACCAAGGACAGATACTATATCAGGGAAAATTATCCGAACTTGAATCAACCGGCGAAAATCTGGAACAGATTTTCCTTGAACTTACCGGAGAAAGGGAATCACTATGAAGCAAATAGGTTTACATCCGTATCTTTTAATAGAATTCAAGAAAAATAAGTTTATAATTTCAGCTTTACTTTTATTTATCGGAATTATTTTAAACTGTCTTTATGTATTACAAGGCAGACTGCCGCAGGGGCAGGAATGGCAAATGATTTTTGCCTCAATTCCTTTTATCAATACATTATTGATTTCCATTATGATGTCTGTACTTGCCAGCAAATGTATTGATATGGAAAATAAAGGCAATATGTGGAATACTCTGCCCACACTTTATAGCAGGACAAAACTTTATATATCAAAGCTGATGTTCGGTTTCGTGCATATAATTTTATTTTGTATATTGCAGACAATCTTACTGCTTTATTTTTCTATAAAGATTCTGCCTGAAAGTGATTTCCCGCTTTTTTACCTTGTATTTACAATATTATCCGAAATTATATACGGTATGATTATTTTCCAATTGCAATGTCTGCTTTCATTAAGATTTCAGAGTCAGTTTGCAGCACTTTCTATCGCATTTGGAGGAACACTGGCAGGCGTTTTCCTTGCTTTTATAAGCAAGTTCTCACTTACACCATGGTCTGTACTGTTTTCTCTAAGTACCGTATCTATGGATTTTGATTCTGCAACAAGACAAATACTGCTTTCATGGAATAAGATAAATATTCCGGCTGTTCTTGTAGGGTTAATATATTTTTTTGTTACCTTTATAATAGGCTTTAAAGTATTTAATACTCCGGAAACAAGGAACTTTACCTTTATTCATTCAAAGGCTAAAAGCAGGAGTATACATACCATACTGCCTGCCGAACTTATAAAGCTTAAATACAATCCTGTATGGATTCCCTTTATTTTAATTCCTGTTATTTCAGCAAGCATCGGTATTATAAATTTCCTTGGAAACCAGTATGTACTGTCCTTTAACTGGGATGACCTTTGGACTCAAGAATCGTTGTTTTTAGGAATGTTTTTCCTGTCTCCTTTGATTGCTGTTTTGGCAAGCCTCCTGTTTCGTATGGAGCATCAGGGAAATAACTGGAATATAGTACTTACAGCAAACTCAAGATTTAAAATCTTAAAGGACAAATGGCTTACAACTGCAACTCTTTCCATGATTTGCATACTATGGATTGCTATAATATATATTATTTCCGGAAAGCTGCTCGGTATCCCCGGTAATATTCCTCCGATATTCTTTTTAAGGATTTTTACAAGTTTAATCTGTATTATTGCTATTGCAGGCTTCCAATGTATGTTGTCATTAATAATACGCTCCTTTGCAATACCTGTAGGACTTGCATTCCTTGGAAATATATTTGGACTTTTGCTTAATTTAAAAGGGCTTTTTTATGCCACACCGTTTTCAATGCTGATTTATTCCATGGGAAGCACAAATATCAAAGGAGAGCTTAATATTCCTCTTACTATATTATCATGTTTATTTTATATCTGTATTACTTTTGGTATAGGTATGTTGTATCTTAATAAAGTGGATATAAAGACGGGAAGGTAAAAGTAGCGGCTACAATAAAACAAATACCGTTAATATGGCAGTCTTACGAGATGCTGTATTAACGGTATACTCTTGTTTTCTCTATTATAATTTTACTACAAATAACATTAAACTTTGCAAGTAAATATCATTTAAATATTAAGTGCATATTGGAATGTCTATGCAATGAGTTCATATCCTTTTCTATAAATCTCCAAGTGTTTTTATAAGTATCTATAACTGCAAAATCCGGATTGGAAATAAATTCAATAAATGCCTCAACTTCCCCCTCATACTCCTCTGCAAAATCATCTGAAAGAGTATGTTTTTCTTCATCTGTAAAATTTTTCAGTTCATCATATAATACATGCTCGAGATTACAAGAATTAAAGTAAATCCTATAATTAATATCTTTAACTTTTCCGATTGAGTATAACTTAGAAAGGATTTCCGACTTATGTTTATTCCTCTTCTCTACTTTAGAAACATCATCAGTCTCAATATGATCCTCATAATATTGTATATCTTTCACACCACTTTGCCTTATACAATCTTTTGTAAATGCACCGTCTGTATCTGTTATATGAATTATACTGACAAAGTCATCCGGACGATATCCATACTTGTTTCTGATTTCTTCTACTTTATCTCCTATTTTAATCAGCACATTATCTTTTGTAGTGGCAAAATCGGATGTAATATCTCCATGAACCACCGCAAATTGAACTTCTTTAGACGAAAAATGTTCTTTTAAAACACATCCTATTGCATTTTCATCGCTAGGTCCTTCAACTATTACCATCACAACCTTTTTTTCTCTCTTCATGCAAAAGTTTCCCCGCTTTTCTGAATGCTCTTGCTATCTTTAAACTGTCAGTTTCTTCATAAATAGGCTCTTCCTGTCCTCCAAGCGTTATGCTCCGAATGTACATACTTCTAAGATTATTTGAATCTTTAACATTCTTCATATGAATATATCTGTTATTAGGATTAACCGTTGAAAACATAATACTTTCTTTATCAAGCATCTCAAGAGCACGAAGATTATGAGATGTAAAAATCAACTGTCCCTTGGCACTCTTTGAAAAAATATCCAATAACTCACCTAAGAGGTATTCAAAGATTCCGGCATCAAACTCATCAATAATCAAACATATTGAAGCATTGCTAAACGCCTGTATAAGGGCATTTAAAATGGAAATGATCTTAATAATACCATCCGATTCCATTCTGATAGGAATAGGTTTCTTATTTCCTCTTACAGACATAAGTTCAACTTTCCATCCCTCTTCACCTGAATCTAAAGCTTGTTTACCATAGTTTTTAATATCTATCCGCATTCCGGGAATTATTGTATAAAGCACTGTGTTGATTTGGTCCACAATCTCTTTAAGGAGTTCTTTGCGTTCACTATCCAACACAAAAGGCTCCATCAAAGGTACTGCAAAATCTCCCTTCATTCCTATTTTCTCTTTATCAACACGAAAAGACATCGGTAAAAGAACATTGGTTGAAATCATACCTGAGTGTGAATTGTCTATTACAAATAAATCTCCAAGTGCAAATCTAAACAATGCACTCAGTACATCCACATAAATTTTAAATTTGTCTGATACATTATTAAAGAAAATATCTCTGCTGTTTTCGCCAAAGATATATGAGCAATTACTTTTTTCAGCCATTTTTTTTGCTACAATAAGATCTGTTTTAATGTCCTTATTCTTTCCAATCAATTCCTCAAGTCGTTTCTGTGGCTTAAAAATAGTTTCAGTCTCATTTCGCCTATAGTCCATGAAAATATTTTTATTTGTTCTGCTTCCATCCTGATTTATTGCACAATTTATGTATTCTCTATCAATACATATTCCATTATCACCCTTAGAAAAAATTATATAATATCCAACTTCATATAAAATATTTTCCTTAAATATTTTAAACTCGGCATTTACTTCCGCATTTTCTGAATCTGTATCAATATAATCAGCTATTCTTTGGTCTAATTCCTCACCAATCATGATTTGTTGAAGAAATGAAAATGTATCAACAATTGCAGTCTTTCCTGAACCGTTTTGTCCATAAACTCCCAGTATTTCCGCACTTCCACAATCAAAACTTCTATTGTATTCATGTGGCATGATTATTGTACCGCTTTTTACATTCTTAATATTTTTTATTGTTAAAGATGATAATCTAACAATACTCTTCCACATAAAACCACCTCCATATAATTATATAATAACATATTAGGCTAAAATCCTCAATATAATTCTATTTAAGGTATTTTTTATACTCTTTTGACTGTTTTCTTTCAATTTTCTTTGATAATAAAATAGATAAACAGTATAATATCAACTATTTCATATTTGACTATATGCAAATTATGGCGCTATATTATCAGGATACTCTCTCCGGTCAAAACATATTTTGTCCCTTACAGCAAATATAACTTTTAATAAAAAATTTGAAGGTCGGTGGTAAAATTCATAAAATAGTTACCAATGGGCAGAGCCGAATTTCAGCTCTTCCCATTAGTGTATTAGGCCTTTACTCTATAAGTTTTTTAAGATTCTCAAGCTCCTCTTTGGTTAATGTAACGCCCTTTCCCATCTTCTCATGATCCGGTGCCCATTCTCTTATATCATACTTAGGTACTGCACCGTTCCATGAAATAAGGTTTATCTCCTTTCTCCACCCCTTTGCATTCTCCGATAAAACACCTATTTCCTCTACTATATCATACTTAAAATCCGCTGCCATATTTCTCCTTTCCTGATTCAAGCTCTGCAAATAGCTTCCAAACTCTTCTGATACTGTTTCTTTTTTCCCTATTTTCAGCTTGACGATAATACTTTTTTTGTTGCTTTGTTACTTTCGGTAATTTTTTATAACTAATCTGCATTAACTTTTTTGCTTCATCATGTTTTACAATATATTCCAAATGATTATACGGTGATTGATTCTTTTCCACATCCCTTTGTACATGGTAATGTGCAGTCTTTGCTTCTTCCATAGTGAGAGGCTTTCCGTCAAACGGACAATGCAATAACTTATACCTGTCAAAGTATTGTACATACGATATTTTCCAAGCTGCCATATCGGTAAGAATATAAAGATTGGTATCGTCAAACTCTATTTGTACTCCTCTTTTATTAGCTAAGTACTCTATTCCGAGTGCATACTTTCTATACTTACAAGGATAGAAGGCTACCCTCTCTTCCTTTGCAATATATCTCATAGCTGTTTTCAGATTCTTACTTTTTCCGACTTCATCCACTCTGATTAACAAATCTTTTTGAAGTTCTTCATTCCACTCTTCAAGGTACAGCCTTATATCCTGACTTGACTTGCTTATACTAACTCTCCAATTATACCAATCAGTATGCACCTCTATATAATCTTCCTTAAGCTCTGTCCAAATAGGTAAATCTCTAAATACATCCTTTAAATTTTCTCTATATCCATTGTATAAAAACTTGATGTTACAGCAACACTTACATGGCTTTAAATATTTAATCCTTCCATCATTCATATCAAAGCTTATCAATGACTTTTCTTCAATTCGATTTATAAATCTGCATCCCGGTCTGTGATAAATCCTTGATTTACTACTCATCTGTGCTATCATCTTCTTCCTCCAATCCACAAAGTACTTCTTTGTTATGATTGGAGTTTATCAGAGTATCTGTCCGTTAAAAATGACAGCTAATAAACCTTCTTATGCCTTACGTAAACTCCCCTTATCTATCTGAGTATTTCTTTGACATATCGGCAATACTTTCTTTAATTTGATTTCTAAGACTTTCAGGTTCCAAAACCTCTACATAAGGTCCATATTGCAATGCCCAGAATTTCATTGCCTTTTCATTGCAGTTTACTCTTACTTTAATCCGGTCTTCATCTTTTTTAATAATACTAAAGTCTGTCCCAAACCAATCCACCAGTTCAGACATCATATCTTTGGTTGTCAGGAGCTTAACAGCAGTGCTTGTTCCGCTAAACATATAAATATGTTCAGCCATATGCTTTGGAAGATTTATCCCGGCCTTAAGCTCAGGCACATCTTTCATCGGCTTAGCTCTATCTTCAAGTTCACATACCTCAGTCATTTTGTCTATACGAAAATGTACTACATTATCATACTTGTCATAATTTCCTATCAGATAAAATTTCCCGTTATTTGCAACTATCCTGTACGGATTTACAATATAAGACTCTTCTCTCCTTGGATGAAGCTTAAAATCCGTTCCTATATCATTATATATAAAACTGACCTTATGTCCCTCTGAGATTGCATCATTTATCTTATCTATAGAGTAGATGTTTTGTCTGTTTATATTCTTGTTAAGCTCAGGTATATTGCATATATTTGATACTTTTGCATTGAAGTATTTACTTGAAAGCCCTCTTATCTTTTTAATAAGTTCCTTGGCCTGCTTTGAAGAAAATGCTTTTGAAAATAAAATGCTGTCAATAAGTATCCTAAGTTCCGCATCGTCAAACTCTCTAAAAACCATTCTGTATCCGTCTTCCATTGATATTTCAAATCCATGGCTCTCACCGAATTCTTTCAATAACAAAACATTATTCTTTACAGAGCGTCTGTCACATACCGTTCCATAATCTTTTTCCAAAAGCTTTATAATCTCTTGTTGTGTTAAAGAATGATTTTCATCAGTATAATTGCGAAGTATCTCAAGTATAAACATATTTAACATCTTTTTATTACTTATACCATACACCTAAGCTTTCCTCCCGAATATAAATAATCCTACTCTTCATCCATAAATCGCTTTATCTTGTCAATTTCCTCGTCTGCTCTTTTTCCAACACATTCTATATCCCAATCTCTACAACTTTCATATTCTTTCATAAATTCTATTCTAACTGCTGCATATTGTGAATTTTTGTATTCAGTAATTTTTTCACTTACAGCATCATCCTGAATACTCTTGTTTATATGACTGTCAAGTACAACCAGATTTCCTATTCCGTTAAACTCATCACTATTATCACTGAAATTATTTCTTGCCTGTATATGCTCTATATCATAAGGATTTTTATTCTTTTCATAGATTGCATAGTGGAAAAACTTTTCATAGATTTCTTGCTCACTTATTACTATTTCATTTTCTTGGCAAATAAATGATTTCCCCAAATTAGCTACTTCATCAAGTAATGCAGACAGTGTACAAACAAGGTGAACCCTACTTGCATTGTAAAATAATCCTGATTTGATAATTTTATCAAAATCTTCTTTAGGTTTATCATCCTTACTGCGTACAGGTGACCACAAAAGACTTTTAATTTTTCCTATAATCTCGCCAGTATTGCATTCCTTAAACCACTTAAAGCATTCATCACAAACCTTATTTTGAACAGGATTTATCACTCTGTCATTGACAACGGTATAGATTAAGAAGAATCTAAACATATACATATTTACTTTCAATGAATCTATATAGTAATCGCTCCAGTCATCCCTTCCTTTAGCCCTAAAGTATGCAACCACAAAAGGTATGGTCCAATACCTTTTATATCTGGTTTTTTCTACCAAATAAATTGAAAAGATTTCTTTTGCTATTTCAGGATGTTCGCCATTATACCTTACATTTTCAATCCAACGCCAATAATCTATAAATCCATCCACTATCTGCTTGAATGTGTCAAACTCCAGTACGCTTAAGTCACTTTGTTCTGTAAGTCCGGTTCCTTTAAAAAGTTCATCAAAGAACTTTTGATTGCTTTTGGATACTTCTGAAAATCCCCAGCCAAATTCAGCACAAATTATATGTTTATAGATATCTAAAACCCAGCCCATATCAAATTTTGTCTGATCCGTTCTTCCATCTTTTCCAAGTTTCTCATTGCTGTCATCTATCGATTGATAACAGGAATTTATTTCTTTTAACCAGTCTTTTGTATTATCGATTCCTCTAAGATAATTATAGTATCTTACTTTAAAAATATCTGTTGCATTTAAGTCAAGTCCGGTAGTATTTATAGTATTAAAAACCGATACCACTTCAGATAAATCCATTTCTTCAGTAATCAGTTGTACGAAGTATACATTATCCAAAACAAAGTTTTTTAATTCCGTATAGAATTCATTTTTATCTTTAAACTCCTTTTCAAAATGCTCAACTTCTTTCTTTAGCAGTTTCCTGTTTTCATAATATTTGGAAGAAGTATTTTTAATATTATCATCATTTAATACTTCTTTAAGCTTCTCCGATTTTATAACCATGCTGCAATCAATATACTCTTTAGGATGTTTTTCATTTCTTTGAAGCAAGTCCAAAAACAGCATAAATGTTGTAAGTCTTTGTTGACCGTCAACAATATCAAGTGTATTGTCATCTTTATTAAGATCAAGCTGTATTGTACCGAAAAACACAGGTTTTGCATTTGTTTCAGACTTTATTTCATTGACCTCTTTAAATGCATCAAATATAGATTCCAAAAAATCTTTTATATTTTTCTCTTCCCATGAATATGGACGCTGGTAAATAGGTATGCTATATCTTTCCTTTTCATTTACCTTTATTACCTCTCTAAGTCCAAGCACTTTAGAATCAATCGGAAATCCCATAAATCCTCCCCATAATAACTTATTCTATTAAGTTTATAATATATAATTATTTTTATTCTACATCATTACAACCTTTTTTCAATCTCTAATCACTACACTGTCTCGTATACTCTTAATTTGCTTTTTAGTAAGTGTTTTCTCTTCCAAAAGTTCTTTAACCATGTCATCAAAAAAATCTCTGTTTTCAGCTAAGATCTGTTTTGACTTTCTATAATATCTATCCAACTCTTCCGCAACTTTTCTGTCCTTGCTTTCCAATAAATATTGGGATAAATTACCTCTTTCAAAAGCATTAAATCCATATGCACCATAATCATCAACAAATGTTGTAACCAAATCAAAGGCTGTATGCAAATCACCGTCACAACCAAGATCAAATGTTCCGTAAATCATTTCAGTCGCAGCCTTACCTCCCAGGCTTCTGATGATTTCATTCTCTTTTGCAGGCACACTGAAATTATAATCATCAGGTTTTCTTACAGAGGTTATACCCCCTGAATTATTTGAGTATCCACAGATAGAAACAAGATTTACAGATCCCGGCTCCAAAATTTCAGAAATAACAGCATGTCCTGATTCATGTACAGCAATCTTTTTTAAAATATTAGTATCTATGTTTTCTACCGACTCCGATGCATCAAATATCAAACGCATACATGCCTTTATAATATCTCTTTGCTCTATCTTTGACCTTTTATCAAATACCGCATAAATTCCTGCTTCGTTTATAACCATTTCCAATTCTGCACAGGAATGTCCTGCCAGAAAACTTGATATATCATCTATATCTATATCTCCAAGTACTCGTTTTTTACTTAAAAAATGCTTTATTATCTTCTTGGCATCATCTCCACCGGGACATGTCATCTGAATAACCTTATCAAAACGCCCTGCTCTCATCAATGAATTCGGTAAACACTATATATTGTTTGCTGTAGCCAAAACAAAAACATTTGAGCCCTTAAAATCATCTATACATGATTGTACAACTACATACTCCTCAGCATCTTTATGGTATTCATCCTCATTTGCAAATTTATCAATATCATCAAGAAATACTATAGCACATTCTTCCTTTTTTGCTTTATAAAATATATTTCTGATATGATTAACAAACTCTCTACTGTGTTTATCTTTCCTTATTATAAATGATTTAATTTTGCTTTCTTTAATAAAGCTCTTAGCTAACAAAGTCTTCCCTATACCCGGCTCTCCATACAAAAGTATTCCCCTCGGTATTTCTACACCCAGCCTCTTATAATCTTTAAAGTTTTTCAGTACATCACAAAAACGTATTAATTCATCCTTTATATCGGCATATCCTATAATTTTATCAAATTCACTCATTTGCTTCTCCCTCTATTCTAACCTTATTTTTTCTATTACCTTTGTTTTCCGCCTTCAATCCGTCAAAAAAATAATTCAATTCAGATATCAAAGACTCTTTTGAAAAATCATGTCCCTCACCTTTAATTATTTTATATTTACAGGCGGTATTTTTTATAACATTCAAAATTTCAATATAGCGAAATGAAGGATCCTCTTCACCATACAGAAAGTACATATTATCCCCTCTAAACTTTTCTACACCTTCTTTTATTTTATGAAAGTTAATCATCAATGGAGCATTAATCAAAACAGCATTCTTTATTTTTTCAATTTTTCTGCACTGAGCTGCACCTATAAAAGCTCCGTTTGAAATGCCGACAAAAACTATTTCTTTATAATCCCCTATATACGTATCTATACATTTTATTTCTTCCTCCAAATCACATACCGAATCTTTAGGATTGGCGGAAACAACAAATGTATAACCATATTTTTTAAATAAAATACTGCATATGCTCAAATATTTATTTTCAAAACCTTCTATACTTCCACCTCTACCGGTTTTAATAAAAACAAGATATTTTTCACCCTGTATAATTCCATACTGTTTCCCGATTACTTTGTCATATTTATTCAAAATCAACCTCCCTCTTTAGTCATACCAAAATTTCTTCATCCGATTTATTTTCCATGTTTAAAATAGCATAAAGAATGTACAATATTTTGCACATTAAAATTATATTCCGATATATAATAACGCTTTAAACATATAAAAAGCTCCAAACGATTACTTATCGAATGGAGCCTTTTTTACTCTGTTATTTATTATATTATTTTAACTGCTTCGCATATTCTTTTATTACAGCAATAAATCTTTCACCGTATTTACCGTATTTATTTTCTCCGACACCTGAGACATTTAACATATCGGATTTTGTAGTAGGCATCTTTGCACACATATCAATTAAGGTCTTATCGTTGAAAACAATATATGGAGGCATCTTCTCTTCTCTGGCAATTTCAAGTCTCAGCTCTTTTAATTTATCAAAGAGTTTGAATCCTGAAGAAGTAAGTGAATCCATACCCTTTATATTCTTCTTAGGCTTTAACTTCCTGTTTGTAACCTTATCTTCATCGGTTATCTTTACCAGGACCTTAGTATCTTTTAACTTTAATTTACTTATATCTCCAAGTTTTAAAACCTGATATTCTCCTGTTTTAATATAGCCCTCAAGTAAAAGCTCTTCAATAAGTCGCCGCAAAAGAGTTTTATTTGATGATTCCAAAACCCCATATGATTTATATTTACTTGCTCCTATTTCTTCCAGCCTTGCAGTCTTTGCTCCAAGTACTGTATCCATTATTATATTCTTACCATACCTTCCACGAGACTCATATATACAATTTATTATATTTTTAGCCTCATCCGTCATATCAAGAGTTTCAAATTGACGCAGACAATTACCGCAATCATCACATGGCTTTTGGGGATTTTCTCCAAAATATTTTAAAATATAGTTACGCAGACATTCAGTCGTATAGCAATATCCCTCCATTATCTGAAGTCTTTTAATATCCCTCTCCCTGATTGTCATTGCATCCGTCGGATCAATTTCACTGAAATCTTTATGTTCCAATAAAAATCTGTTAATTATAATATCCTGAGGTGAAAACAGTAAAATACATTCGGAGTTAAGTCCGTCTCTACCGGCTCTTCCCGCTTCTTGATAATAGTTTTCCATACTTGACGGCATATTGTAGTGAATGACAAATCTGACATTTGATTTATCGATTCCCATTCCGAAAGCGTTTGTTGCTATTACGATACTTGTATAGTCAAATACAAAATCATCCTGCATTTGCTTTCTCTCTTCAATACTCATTCCTGCATGATACTTTGCAACAGATATGTTCCGCTTTTTTAATAGTGTATATAAACTGTCCACATTTTTTCTGGTTGCACAGTATATAATTCCACTTTCACCCTTATGTCTGTCTAAATAATCAAGTATAAAACGATCTTTACTTTGTGGTTTATCTACCTGAAAGAATAAATTCTCCCTGTCAAATCCCGTTACAAGAAAATATGGATTGGTAAGCCCCAAAGAGCAAATAATATCTTCTCTAACATTCTGAGTGGCAGTTGCTGTAAATGCACTTATAATCGGACGTTTATCCAATACATTTACAAACTCTGCTATATCCATATAGCTTGGTCTGAAATCCTGTCCCCACTGTGAGATACAATGTGCCTCATCCACAGTTATCATTGAAATCTCAACACCTTTTGCAAGCCTAACAAAACCTTCACTCATCAGTCTCTCAGGTGCCACATATATAATCTTATATTGACCTTTCGATGCATTTTTGAAAGTATCATGCATCTCCTTTTCAGATAAAGAGCTGTTTATAAATGCAGCATCCACACCGGCTTCATTCAATGCCTTTACCTGATCCTGCATAAGGGAGATAAGTGGAGAAATGACCAATGTGATTCCTGAAAGCAACATAGCCGGAACCTGGTAGCACAGTGACTTTCCCGCTCCTGTAGGCATCACGGCAAGAATATCTCTTCCATCCAAAACAGCATTTATAACCGATTCCTGCCCCTGCCTAAATGAGTCGTAACCAAATACAGCCTTCAATGCTTCCTTGGGAGTTTTATATATTCCACTATCAGATATTCTCATTCCTTAATCATCCTATCCCCAGTATTTTTGCCAAACTCTTTGCCTTCTTCACTGCAGTGGACTTGGCAGTACTGTTTGCAATCTCTAAAAGCCCCTGCCATTTGGCATCTTCTTTTGAAATAAATCCTCTCTTCATTGCTTCCCTTAAATAGTCGGCATAATAAGTACAGATATCCAAAACTCTGTTTATCCATACAGGCGGCTTATTATTTTTTACA
Source organism: Lachnoanaerobaculum sp. MSX33 (assembly GCF_000512995.1). Taxonomy (NCBI): domain Bacteria; kingdom Bacillati; phylum Bacillota; class Clostridia; order Lachnospirales; family Lachnospiraceae; genus Lachnoanaerobaculum; species Lachnoanaerobaculum sp. MSX33. Next base: position 31,014 of record NZ_AZXX01000075.1, read on the forward strand.
ACAACCTCTCCTGCATATTTGATACACTCAACAAGCATCACATAGCATATACTTAAAAGCTTATTTTCTTTTTCAACTATTCTCACAAGCTTTGCCGGGCTTATCTCCTCATGTAATAAAAGTTCTCTCATGACTTCTCTTAAATTTTCTACAGATAAATCTCCCGAGTCCGCCAGTTGTCTGAAAAGACTTTTTGCTCCATAAATACTCTCTCCGTCCTGTGTCAAAGTACTCACTGCAATACTTAAAAATATTTTTGAGTAAGGTGTTGAGCTGCCCTCAAGTGGTCCTTCTTTTTCACCTCTCCAGTTTCTATATTTGCTTACTACAACCTTTTTCTTTTCAGTGTCGTAATGAAGCCATACGCTCTTTGCTTTCTCATCTATGATTTTTCCGTCGCTGTCGGCCACAGTTCCCGACATCTGAGCCTCTTTTTGAATTCCGTAAAACCATCCGTAAATATATACTTGAAACAGCCTGTCAGGTATATCCGGTAATTTCAAATCAAAGCTGAAAGCTTTTTCGCCTTTCCTTACTTCAAATACATTTATATTAAACTCAACATTATCATAGATAAGCTTTTTAGCCTTTGGTAATGTCATCCATACTTCATCAAAATCATTCGGCGTATTTTGATTCTGTACTTCTTCATACTTTCCTTCTTTTATGTCCATACCAAGGGAATTTAGCTTATTCACTATTTCCTTGGCATATTCTACAGCCTTTGAAGATCCGGATTTTGTGGCGAGATTTTTTACAGCATTCATTTCCAATGCATTTTGTGGGGCAAGCTTATTTTCTACTGCAAAAATAACTTCATCAAGATAATCTCTTAGAAATTTTACAATCTCAGCTGTTCCTGTAAGCATTCTAGGTGCTTTAAGCGATACCTCCACCACATCACAGGCAGCCATCCATACCAAACTCAGCATACCGTCTTTTGCCATATTTTCCATTGCAAAAGCCAGACTTGCCAAGTTTGAAGGTGTACCGCCGCTCCAATCCAAATATGAAATATCTGCAACTCCCGGTAAGAGAAGTCCCCTTTCCCATGCTTCATTAGTCGCAGTAATAACATCTGCAGCATTCTCATCACTTAAGTTACTCCTCGTTGCAATCCAGTTCATCATTGCACCTTTTGTAAGAGGTTTTCTCCTTTTTGCTATCTGCCTTAAATTTATACCCTGACTATGATAGACTTCAGTATCTCTTCGTATTGCAGTAAGTGAATAATCTCCCCAGGTCGGAAATATAGAATACATATCTTCATAGCACCATGAAAGTCTAAAAGGAAATGCCTTTAAGCTTTTCGGCACATCAACGTCCTCTCTCCAATATGCGCTTTTTCCGAGTATAAATTTAGGTTCAACATATGAGTCATCCAAGTAATCTTTTATGATTTCCTCAGCAAAGATATCTTCTCCCTTTTCATCCTTTAAAAAATCTCCCAAAGGAAGTAAAATTTTTAATTTTAAGCCATCTGTTTTTTCCAAAAAACTTTTTTTATCTTCTTTTGTAATACGTTCAATATCCAGCCTGGTAATTGCAAACTGTAAATCCGGTTCAGCGACATATAAAAAATTCTCATTCTTATACCTGATAAGTCTATCTGTTAAATCAGGTAAAGATATACTTAGGTCCTCATAACTTGGTGTACTTAATATACATGGCCATTTATCTATCGACTCAAATAATACTACTCTTCTTGTATAAACTAATCCACTATACCTGATTTTTAAGACTTCCTTCTCACCGTTCCATTCATTCGTCTTACTGTCCGGACATACATTATTCTCAATATTTTTTGCCCATCTTCCAAGTGCCCACATACCGCTTGAATCATTTATTGTAATTCCTGACAGACTTATTTTTGCTTCATCAGGATTTTTATGTGCAATATTATTTGCCATTGCAATAAATCTCTCGAAAGCCACATCATCAATATATTCTTTTCTGTCGGAAATCACTGCCAACAGATCAGTCAGATTTTCCGGCGAAACTTCTCCTATTTCAAACCTTGGCACTTCCCAAAGTTTAGGTGTTTCTCTCCAAAGTCCTTGCAATTCTTCTTTTACATCTTCATCTTCTATCTCCAGTCCCCAAGCCTTTTCAATACTTCCCGCAAGCTTTGCTATACTTTTATCCTCATCCTGCTTATAAAGTAGAAGCCATTCTTCATACTCTTTTACCGACTTAGGCTTTTCCCTTTTTAAAACAGTGTTTAAAATCAGTTTCTTTATTTTTTTCACTTTTGCAGAACTGCAGGAAATCAGTATAGGATATAGCCATTCGTCTGTAGCACTCTCTATAAGTACAGGTGCAAATCTCTCCATCAAAGCCGTTTCTCCAAGCCCAAGCAGTGGAATAATTGTTTCTACTCTTGATTTTATCTCTTCATCTGTAATTCCGATTTGTTCCAATACATTTACATATTCTTTTCTGTCTCCCGGCCTTTGTGCAATGCTAAGTCCGTAAAACACCTGCTCCATAGCAGTATCTTTTGTAATGAGATTATTTTGTACACCCCATATAAGTATCTCTGAAAAAGGTCCGGTTGCAGGCACATTCAAGGCAACCCCTACTTCTATATGCTCATTAAATCTTCTTAAAATTTCCGACTTTTCAATTACAAACTTCTCATCAAAATTGTAGTCTTTTCTTTTTGATGTCAAAAGAATTGCCGCTACAGCTGCCCAGTCCTTCATATACTCCACAGACTCTGGAATTTCAAGATTCATTTCATGTACAAGTTTTAATGCCAACATACCAAGCACTGACATGGAATGCTCCCATATTCTCCTGTTTGAAGCGCAGGCGGCTTGTATAAAGTTCATTGCAAAAGTCTCACCTCTATCCTCAATAGCCTTTAGGGCAACTTCACTGCTTCTTCTAAGAATCTTTGCAGCTCGCTTGGCATCCACACCCACTCTTATAGCAAAGATTGCAAGCTTTTCAAGATTTACATCCACCACAGAAACAAATCCATATGTATTATCTGATAATTGTTTTATCTCTGTCCAGTCTCCGGATTTTAATCCTTCTCTTGCCTCTTTTTGTTCTTCTTTGCTTCCTATTCCGAGATTTAAAATATCGTCAAAATCTGTCTCTTCATAGCCGAGAGAACGATATATTTCTGCAGCTTTTTCTAATTTACTTGCCATACTATACTCCTTTTTTCAGTTTTACCGCCAAAATATGCTTGCATGGTCCTCTACCGTTTTGATGTTTCAGATACCATGTACAGGTGCATTTTGCATTCTCAAGGTTCTCATCTGTCGGATAAATAACTCTGTAAATTGTATCCCCTGATTTTACATGCCATATATTATCATCAATATATTCAGTATCTTCAACCAGCTTCTTTGCACCCACAAGCCTTGGATTGTCCTTTAAAACTCTATCAGGATCATCCGGCAATTCCCTATGGAAAAATGCTCTATCTCTGACATCAAACCCAAGCTTCCCTGAAACGGCAAGCAGCTCCATTGCATCATTCATATCATTTTTTACTATTCCGATTGATTTTGATATTTTATCAATATCAAGTCTTGATTCAAAGTTTAATATATTATCAATTTTGTCTGCATATTCAAGTATTTTAGGAGTTGAGAGCGAATCAAGTAATGCCCCCTCACCTGAATAACCTTCATAGCTCTTTGCAGTCAAACTAAGCGTAATATTTGCGCCTGTCATACATATTTCAATCATCATCTGCCCCAGCTCACCATTCTCAGGTGCGTAAAAAAAGATCGAGTTTACATTGCTCATTATTTTTTTAAGTGCACTAAGTCTGTGAATGCCACTGATATATACACTGTTCTTTTCTTCTCTTGATTTTAACATTACACCTGTCTTTGTGGGTGTGAGCCATCCGGATTTTTCCTTTCCTGTAACAGGCGGTAACATTGCAATAAATGACTTTGCCTGCATTCCCTCGACATGGAACTTGTATTTCATATTTTGATGTAGCATGGCACAATTTCCAAGTGCTCTTATCCATCTGTCAGGCATCTTTACAGGCCTTTGAGTAACTATCTCTGTAAGCAAACTTCCATTATCAATATTTTTACTGTGCAAGGTCTTAAGTCCTTCGTCTCCTATCCTAAACTTCAATCTGTCTCCCCGTCTTATATTAAGAAGAGACTTTCGTAAATTGTTGCCTATGTCCACATTTGTAGTACCATAAAGTATGTCACCGTACAAAGCACTTTGGAATACATCCATTCTTGCATAAACACCGTTGCAAGCTGAGAAGCATTCTGCCCTCAGTCTGTCACCCTGTGCAGAAAGGATAGGGTCTCTTTGGTCCACCGGTACGTATTTAAAGTATCTTGTACTCACAATATCTGCCAGCACCAGCAGTCCTCCTGAAATAATTGTCGGATTGATTATTTCTCCATTGAAAAATAAAGGATCATTCTCTATACCGTTTGGGGTAAGTGCAGGTGCTATAGATAAGCTCAAGTTTCCGTCAAAAAGGGTTGATGCCGTTTTAAATTCTCTCATTATATCCCCCTGAAATTTGTATACTAAAAGGGCAGTCCTATGTAGGATCGCCCTTTTATTTTAGCATAAAATTTAGTTTTTTACTTTATTTAGTAACTCCGTATTATAATTTAGATATATTATTAATGTCATCGACTAAAACTTTTACTACCGGATTATCAAATCTCCATATTTTCCGACACTTTATATTTTTGATAACAGATTTAAATAACTATTTCATATTTCTCTTTCAAATTATTTAACATACTATACTTAATCATCCCTTCCAACTGCATTCTTCCGACTATTATTCCCGGAGCGATTCCCTGTGCCTTTGCAAATTGAAGTACTTGGCTTTCTGAATAATCTCCATTTCTTCTAAAATCTTCAATGTCTTTAGAGTCAATCAGTGTATCACCTGACCATCTGTCAGCCTCTTTCTCATCATCTTCAGATGTACCGTTTGTCTGACCCACATGGCCAAGAACAATGTGTGCAAGTTCGTGGAATAAGCTGAACCAAAACTTGTCTGCATCCTTTCCTCTTGCAGTAAGTCCAAGAACGATCTTATTCCCATCTATAAAAGAAGCTCCCTGTAGAAAAGATCCCTCAAGATGTGGCAAAAATACTAAAGCAATACCACAGTCTGCAAGATATTTTTTTATCTTAGGACAGAACTCTTTTGGGCTAAGAACCGTCATATTTCTTATATCATTCAAAACTGAAGTTAACCCTTTGATATTTATAGAAGCTGTTTGAATATTACGCGCCTTAATCCTTGCTTCTTGAGCCCACGCCATTAAAGCCAAATCACTTTTTTCCGTAATTGCCAAACGTCTACATGCAATTCTTGTAATCTGCTCCTTTCCGATAAGAGAAAGTTCAACAACCTCAAAAAATTTCCTAAGATTAACAACCTTTTCATTAGATTCTACTGCATCCGGAATCCAACCGAATTTTACCATCTCCCTATAAGGAATTCTTTTTACCATCTCTTTATCGGCTTCCATTGCATTTTCTGCTTCTGCCTTAATAATCTTCTCTCTATAGATTGACTCCAAATTATTCCAAAACTTAGCAGGAACACCTAAAACCATCTCTAATCTGACTGCTGTTTCAGGTGTAAGCTGTACATCGCCATTAATGAGCTTACTGATATGTTTTTCAGACATATCCATTCTGGCAGCAAACTCCTTCTGGCTCATTCCCCTGTCGTTTAACTGCTCTTTAATTGTCGCTCCTGGTGGCGTTGCAATATAACTGCGACTTCTAACCATAGCGCTACCTCCCCGACTTGAAATATTAACCATCAATGATAGTCAACAATTTCCAAAATATTTGCTATTTGAATTTCATTACCAATTTTCTCGAATACCAATCTGTATGGATGAACCAAGTCCACAGCACAAATTTCATCTATACGCTGATGTATTTTATCTGCCATTTCTCGACCATAGGTTCTCTCCGCTGTTTTGGCATCCGTACAAACCCTTTCAATTTTCTTATTCTTGTAAGTAATATCCAAAGCATTGCCTCTCTTATATATTTACCTTTAAGGTAAATATATATTAGCATGAATATAAATTTTTGTCAAATTTTAAATTAACCTCTGAGGTTTATTTTACATATCTTTATTTTTAATTTTCTTTTTGCAACTTTCCATACATGTCAACTACACCAATTTATCTTTACTGCAAATATTAGCTTTTCAACATCCGACTTATAATAAATTTTATTTGTTTATACCATTGGCATTATCTACAAATATTCGAAAACAACGAATTGATGTCGTTAGTTTGAAACTACTAATTTCCAAACGATAATTCCAACAGTTCCTCCGCTACAACAGCAGATTTTATCCTTATCAAATTATCCCACACATCTTCCTTTCCTAAAAGATTCATACCACCATGCCATACCAGTTCTTCATCTATAACTGCAAAGTGTTCATCTACCTCATCTTTAATAACAACCTGTATTCCTGATATTTTCATCTGATTAATAATTTCATAATAATCATTAATGCTTCCAAAGCTCATTTTTTCAGGATCAATTGTTATCACAACTATCTTACATCCTGCTTCCACCTGCTGTTTTGTAATATAAATTATTCTATCAACCCTCTCCTGTACAATATGTGGGCTTGAAATAATTATTCTCTTTTCTGCCTCTATAATATCTCGTTCAAATATATCAATATAGTTCCCTGAATCATAAATTGCATTTGCAACTTGTTTATCTAATATCACATTCGAAATTATAGAATATCCTAAACGCTTATAAGTTCTTAGACGTTTTGAATACATTTTCTCAAAAACTTTTAAATGAGCATCTATATAATCATAAACAACTACATACTTCTTACCTTCATAATCTCTATGTAATCTCCCAACATACTGCTCCAATCTTCCACCAAATGAAACCGGTGATGCCAACATCAATGTATCTAATCTCGGAAAATCAAATCCCTCACCAATCTTCTGTCCGGTAGCTATTAAAATAATTGATTTTTCATTTGGAACTTTCTTTAAATTTTTTCTTATTTCAAGGTTCTCACTATCACTATTATCACCATAAAGCAAGAACACATAGTCTGCTGCACTTGACAGAATATCAAGTAAATTCTTTGCATGTTCCTTATATCTTGTAAGGATAAGTGGTGTTCTCCCATCGGCAATTGCCTGTCTTGTATCATTTACAATCATTTCATTTCTTATTTTATTGCTACTTATTAATTTATAAGCGGCATTAATATCGTTCATAGTTTCATTTGTATCAATAACCCTTGTAAATCTTGGATATACATAATGTCCAATCCCCTGTTCTTTCGCACGCTCTTTTGCAGTATAGCTATGTCTTATCGGACCTAACAACATATATACTATTTTTTCAAGATTATCCCTACGCTTTGGTGTTGCTGAAACTCCATAAACATATCTTGAATTTACTCTCTGCATTACTTCTATCGATGTATTAGAACCACAATGGTGACATTCGTCCATAATGACCAGCCCATAGGAATTAATAAAATCGTTGAAATTCCCCTTACTATACATTGACCCGATCATAACTACATCAATAATCCCTGTAAGTGTATTCTTATTACCTGTTAATACTCCTATGACACTATCTCTTCGTTTTTCTCTACCTGTCTTTGTTTTATAAATTGGTAGTTTCTCTTTTATAATTAAAAACCTATTTAATTCTTCTACCCACTGTTCAATCAAATCTTTGCTATGAAGAAGAATCAATGTACTGACTTTTCTTTGTGATATCAAATAACTACAGACCACCGTTTTTCCAAATGCAGTAGTTGCACTAAGCACTCCATGATCATGCTGTAACATTTTGTTCGCCGCCAAATCCTGCTCTGTACGCAAATCTCCATTAAAAAATACTCTTATAGGTCTTCCCATTTCTCTTTGATCACTAATATCGTACTCAATACAGGCTTCTTTACAATTATTTATAAGTTGCTCTCTAAGTCCTCTGGGAATACGAATATATCCGTCAATATCCTTTCCCATATAAACAGCACTAAAATTATAATAATTTGAATATCCTAAGCGCCTATTCTTATAAAAGATAGGGTTGTCAAATGCAGCCAAGCTTCTTATTTGATTCTGTATCCTTGGCATAAGATTCAATGCATCTACATATACCCCATCGCCAAGAACAATATGCATTTTACCTACAACATCAGATTTATTAAATACTTGTTTCTTTTTCCATGGTTTAGGTCTACATTCCATAACATCAGGCACAGCACCTGTCGTTTCAGCGATTTCAGCATTCCATTTTTTCATAAAAGCATCTATTTCTTCTATAGACAACTTCATTGTATGATTTAATAAGATATCCCACTGATCGGGATAGGCATTCCAATTACTATCAATAAAGGCACTATTTCCATTTTTTAATGCCCCTCCCTGCAATGGCAGAGCAATAAGATTTCCTATACTGTTTGCATTATCCTGACATGGATACATTCTGTCATAATATTGGAACGACTTCAGATTAATTAAAGATTGACCTCTATCCAACAAAAGGTAACCGAAGTTGCGTGCCAAGGAAGCAGGAATAGGCTTTTTAAAAAAAATCCACACATGTGCTCCTTGTCCGGACCTTGAGCGTTCTACCAGCGGAGTGATTCCATTTTTTTCACAAATAAGACGCAAAGCTTCCACCTCTTTATGCCAGTCTTTAGTCACATTTGCAAAATCTGTTTCTTCTGCACCCTTTTCATGATTATCAAAGTCAAATACTATAAACCTGCATGTACCATCCGGTAATAATGGATATACGCCTATAACATCCGAACCGTCATCTTTATATCCTAACAAGTGCTCCACTATTTTTTTAGCAGTAAGTTTAGTCCAGCTTGTGTTCTTACAATCTTCACAATGTATTTTCTCCCCTTGCTGTTTGGGACAAAGTCTATCATTCCAGCGATTATCACATTGAGGAAAATATCCACCCTTTTTCCCTCTCTTGGCATACACATCTGTTCTTCCCCAGAACATTGCAAAGTACCTATTTGCCATTTCTTCAGTAATATACTTTCTGATAATTCTTCCGCCTTGATCCGGATCAAACTCAGATGTATTTTCTATCTTTTCCTCAAATATACAACTTTCCGGATATGTTATATTAGCTTTCTTTAATTTTTTCTTTAACAAAGTATTTTCTGCTTGCAACTCTCTTACCAGTTTACGAAGTGAGTCAAGGTTTTCCGCTTCAATACTCATCTCTTACCACCTCAACTTTTTAATAATAAGTCTGTACTGCACCTTATACATCAACTATACATTAATAATATCTATATTGATGCTTTCAATAATATTTTTTTTAACCACTAAATTTACCCCTCTCCTCACAAATCAATATCTACTTTATAACTATCATCAATAAATATGATATTTACATTATGTTTTTTTGCACTTTTAAAAAATCGAGCATTTTCTTCCAATACACTTTCCATAGTACACCATTCATCTTCTATGCGACTTTCTACGGTATTTGCATATTTTTTTATATTATCAAAGTTGTTCTCAATATATTTTTTGCTCATAACAAGACAGTAGTATTTTATATTATCAAGATATTCTTTTTCAAAATCATTAACCCAATCAAAGGGTATATAGCATCCTTCAACAATAAGATTTTGTCTATTTTCTATGGCGGTTTTAATCATTTCACGAACAATAGGCCAAAGATACTCTGTGAGCATATCATCATCTTTAACAGTAAGTTTAGTATATCCGCTACGAATTAAACCCATCTTCAAATGGTCTATCGATAAATAAGGATATTTATACTTTTCAAGTAATTTTTGAGCAAGCACAGTCTTACCTGTATGTGATGCACCTGTTATTAAAACAATCATTATTTTCTCCATTCTAAACATATTTTTATCTGTTTCCTTCATACAGAATTTTATAAAATTAAACTTTTCACTATCTTAGAGCATAATAAATTCTGTAACAATCCACTTTAATATTATTGCCTGAACCAACATTTCTTTAAATACAGTGTAGTATCTTCTCTAAAAACACGCAAGCAA